>NZ_JBNNHG010000007.1:0-43078 GCF_050268705.1 Stenotrophomonas sp. NPDC077659
AGCTGGATCTGGCCGACGAAGTGGCGGTGGCGGTAGACCACGCCCTTGGGCACACCGGTAGAGCCACTGGTGAACAGGATGGCGGCCATGTCCTCGCCATCGGTGGCGGCCAGCATCGGCCCGCCGCTGGCACCGGCGCGCTCCAGCGCGGCCAGGGTGGTCCCACCCCAGCCCAGGCGGCGGCCGACGGTAACCAGGCGGGTGGCCGACGGCGCCCAGCGCAGCGCCAGCCGCGCCACATGGGCCAGCGGGATGCCGATGAAGGCTTCCGGCTGCGCCTCGTCCAGGCACTGCTTGAGCGCGCGCTTGTCGATGCCCGGGTCGACCAGCACCGGCACCGCACCCAGCTTGAACAGGGCGAACATCAGCAGGAAGAACTCCGGCGAGGGCCGCACCATCACCACCGTGCGCACGCCGCGGCCGATGCCGTAGCCGGCCAGGCCGGCGGCCATGGCGTCGCTGCGGGCATCCAGCTGGCGGTAGTCCAGGGTCACGTCATAGGCCGCCATGCCGTTGCCGGCGCCGCGCCGGCCGGGGCAACGGATGGCGATCTGGTCAGGGCGTTCGCGGGCCAGTTCAGGCAGCCGCGCCGCGATATTGCAGGGTCCGTTCATCCGTTCATTGTCGCCGCTTACGGAATTTCTTGCGCGGCCGCCCGCTTCGTGGAAAATCCGCAGCCTCGTTCCCGATTCCCGTTGCCGCCCGAGGCGGCTTGCCCATGCAACACCCCTGCATGACCTGCGGCGCCTGCTGCACTCAATACCGCGTGGCTTTCCATTGGATGGAATCGGACGAGGTCACCCCCGGCGGCGTGCCGCACCAGCTGACCGAGGTACTGGACCCGCATCGCCTGTGCATGCGCGGCACGCACTCCAAGCCGGTGCGCTGCGTGGCGCTTGACGCGCAGATCGGCGTGTATTCGCGCTGCACCATCCACCCCAACCGGCCCAGCGTGTGCCGCGAGGTGGATGCATCATGGGAGTACGGAAAGGCCAGCCCGCAGTGCGACAAGGCGCGCATTGCCTACGGCCTGGATCCGCTGACCGCGGCGGACTGGGAAGGCAACGACAACAGCCCGATCGCGGCGTAGTCCGGTGTGCCGACCAACGATCGGCACCTACCGGGGGGTGATGGGCGGGTGCCGACCGTTGGTCGGCACATCCATCAGAGCGGATTCGCGTCGAGGAAGGCGCGGATCTCCGGCACCAGCACTTCGTGCTTGTCTTCCAGCACATAGTGGCCGGCGTCCTCGAAGGCATGCACCTGGGCCCGCGGCAGCGCGGCCTGGAAGCCCTTCAGGAAGTGGTGGTCGAAGACGATGTCACGCAGGCCCCAGCCGAGGAAGGCCGGGCGGTCGGCGAAGGACGGCAGCGCCTTGCCGGCACGCTCCAGCAGCGACCATGCCTTGTCGGCCGGTGACAGCGGGATGTCCTGCATGAAGCGGATGGTGCTGATGCGGTTGGCATAGCTGTTGTACGGCGAAACGTAAGCGCGGCGGACGTCGGCCGGCATCTTCCGCTCCACGCCCAGCCACGAGGCTCCGGACGAGAATGCGTTGAAGGTGCGGATGATCCACTCGCCGATCTTCCAGTGGCGGCCCAGCGCAATCTGCCACGGCATCTTCTTCGCCGCCGGCATCGGGAAGGCGGCGGTGTTGAGCACCACCAGGCGCTTGACCTGGTCGTGGTGCGACAGCGCCCAGCCGAAGCCGATCATGCCGCCCCAGTCGTGCACGGCCAGGGTCACCGGGCCGGTGATGCCCAGATGCTTGAGCAGCGCGTCAAGATCGTCCACGCGCGACTGCAGCGTGTATTCGTAGCGGCTGTCGTCCGGCTTGTCCGACAGGCCCATGCCGATGTGGTCCGGCACGATGCAGCGGTACGTGTCCGACAGGCCGGCCACCAGCGTGCGCCAGTAATAGCTCCACGACGGATTGCCGTGCACCATCACCACCACCTCGCCGTCGCGCGGGCCTTCGTCGAGATAGCTCATCGACAGGCCCGGACGGACCTCGAAACGCTGCGGGTGGGCGGGGTAACCGGGAAGATTCATGGGCAGCTCTTCAGGAGTGGGACATCACTGCGCGCCCGCAGGCGGCAGCACGTAATGTTGGGGGGCGTGTACATTGTCGGACAACAGGCGCAGATAGGCAGGATGCAGGAACAGCTTTTCCTTGCCCATGCGCTGTTCCTGCAACATGCCTACGTCCACCAGCTCGCGCAGGTAGCGTGCAGCGGTTTCGCGGCGAGCGATACCGGCGTCGACGAGGTTCTGGATGCGGCAGTAGGGTTGACTGAACAACACGTCCACCAGCTCGCGGCTGTAGATCTTGGGCCGCTGTGCGCGCACCCAATCGCAGGCCTGCTCGTGCAACTGGCGGATGGCGTGGATCTTCGCGCCCGTCCACCGCGCGGTGTCAGCGACCGCCTCGAGCATGTAGGCGATCCATGCCGCCCAGCCACCGTCGCGCGTGACGCCGAGCAACAGACGGTAATAAGCCGCCTTGCGTTCGATGATGTAGCGCGAGAGGTAGAGCACCGGCACGTCAAGCAGATCCTGCTCCACCAGCATCAGCAGATTCAGTACGCGCCCGGTACGACCGTTGCCATCGGTGAACGGATGGATCGCCTCGAACTGGTAATGCGCCACAGCCATGCGGATGAGCGGATCGATGTCCCGCTCGTCATGGATGAAGCGTTCCCAGTTGGCCAGTTTTTCTCGCAGCAGAGCCTCGCCAACCGGTGGCGTGTAGATCAGCTCACCGTTCTGCTGATTGACCAGCGCCGTTCCAGGCACACGCCGCACCTGCATGTCTGCGTCCTTGATGCGGCTGCAGACCCGTTCAGCGGTATGGGTACATAACGGCCGTTCCGCCAGCGACTGGAAGCCTTCCTGCAGTGCGCTCCGATAGCGCAGCGCTTCCCGAGTGACCGGGTCCGCTGCACCTTGGTGGTCTGCAAACCGGAACAGTTCGTCGGTGGTGGTGACGATGTTCTCGATCTCCGAGCTTGCCTGCGCCTCAAGCAGCGGGATGGTGTTGATCAGCACCGCTGGATTGGGCAGGTGCCCGGTAGCCTGCCTCAACGAGGCCAGGGCTTTGTGCGCTTCGATGCAGGCCTTCAGCAGCTCGCGGGTTTCGAGCTCGGCGGCAGGCGGCAACGGCGGCAGGGCGTTGTAGGGCGTCTGGGCATCCATACAGCCGGCTCATGTCGATGGAATCGACATGATGCCGCTGACATGTCGAAAAAGTAACGGTTTTCGCGCATGAACCGCAAAATCGGGACGTATACGCCCCGGTTGCCGACGTTCAGCGCCCCCCAGGAGGTCCAGATCCGCCATACGGCGGATCCCGGGGTCTTACCAGACCACTTCAGCCATCGAACAGTTCAGCCCCGAGCCGATGCCGAGCAGCGCGATGCGGTCGCCCTTCTTCAGCTTGCCCAGCTGCTTGAGCTTGCTCAGCACGATCGGCACCGAGGCCGGGCCGATGTTGCCGTGCTCACCGAAGATGGTCATGACCTTCTTCGGGTCGATGCCGAAGTTCTTGATGAACGCGGCGGTGTGCGGCTGGCTGACCTGGTGGATGACGAACTGGTCCAGTTCCTCCACGGCCCAGCCGAGGGCGATCTTGGCGGCGGTGAAGGTCTTCTGCGCCAGCTTGATGCCTTCGATCAGCAGCAGGCGGGTGTCGGTGACCATGCGGTCGAGATTGCCCAGGCACAGCTGGTTCCACTCGGTGGCCGAGCGGGTCACGCCACCCTTGTAGCGCGGGGCGTCGGGCACCAGCTCCGAGCGCGCCATCACCATGGCTGCGGCGCCCGAACCGGTGGTCAGGGCCGCCAGTTCGTTACGGAAGTCGTCGGCGGTGACATCCGGGGCGGTCATGCGCTCCAGGGTCTTTTCGTACACCAGGTTGGCGGTCTCGCCGTCCACCACCAGCGCATAGTCGATGTCACCGCGCTCGAGCATGCGCGCGGCGATGTCCATGCCGTTGATGAAGGCCAGGCAGGCATTGGCGACATCGAAGGTCATGCATTCGTCGCTGACGCCGAGGTTGCCGGACACGATGGAGGCCGTGGACGGCTCCAGGTAGTCGCGGCTGACCGAGGTGTTGACCAGCAGGCCCACCTGGCCGGCGGTGATGCCGGCATCTTCCAGGGCCTTGCGGGCGGCCATGGTGGCGGCGTCGGAGGCAAGCACACCGTTGTCCCACAGGCGGCGGGCGTGGATACCGGCGATATCGCCGAGCACGTCGGTACGGATGCCCAGGCGATCCAGCGTCGGCTGCAGCCGTTCGTTGATTTCCTTGGTCGTCAGCGTATGCGGCGCGTCGACATGTGCCAGGCCGGCGATCGAGACATTCTTGAAGAGCATCGAGGTTAGCGCCAAGGCTCAGGCAAAAGGGGGCGCTATTCTATAACTCCGGGGCTTTAACCGCATCTTTACGGATTCAGCCTTGCCCGTATGGTCCCTGTTCAGCGCGGCGGGCACTGGAAGGCGGCGAAGCGCTGGCTGCCGTCGGCGGGGGGCGCAGCGGCCTGCACGGCGTTGGCGCCAGCGCTGGGAGCCTCGTTGCGGGCCAGGGTTTCCAGCTCTTCCTGCACGCGCAGCGGGTTGCGGTTGTAGAAGCCGACCTTGCTCTTCACAGTGACCACGACCTCACCCTTGGTGATGCAGCCTGCCGGCAGCGGGCCGGCGGGGAGCACCCGCACCGTCTTTCCGGCCGGTTCCATCGGCACCCAGGTGCAGGCCGTGACGGTGAGCAGCAGGGACGACAGCAGCAGAAGGCGCATGGGCAGATCCTGGAAGGGTATGGGGGGATTCTGCCTGAACAGCCTGAATCGGGGGTAGCCGGGGGCGGGATTGAATCCCTATCGTCACCCTCGGATCACGCGTTGCCGGCCAGCGGCCGGCACTACCGGGGGAGCCGGCCCGCCACATGGCGGGCCGGGTATTGCCTTATTTCTTGACCGGGTTGCCTTCGGCATCGATCACGGTTACCTCGCCCAGGTTCAGCGCGCGCACGGCCGCTTCAGTCTGCTTGAGGTCACCCACCACCACCCAGGTCAGGCCCTGCGGCTTGATCTCGGCGGCGGCCTGCTGCACCTGCGCCGGGGTCATCGCCTCGATCTCGGCCTTGCGGCGCACCACGTAATCATCCGGGCGCTTGAACTGCACGATGTTGCCGATGGTCGCGGCCACCGCGGCGGCGGTCTCGTAGGCGCCGGGCAGGCTCAGGGTCTGGATGTTGCGGATGCGGTTGACCTCGGCCTCCGTGGCCGGCTTGCTGCCATCGGCGAACTGGACGATTTCCTTGCGCATTTCCGCCAGGGCCGGGCCGGTCTTGTCGATCTGCACCGGCGCCATCGCCATCCACGGGCGCTGGCCCACGGTGTTGCTGGCGCTGGTACGGGCACCGTAGGACCAGTGCTTGTCCTCGCGCAGGTTCATGTTCAGGCGCGAGGTGAAGTCACCGCCGATGACGCCGTTGGCGATGTCGAAGCGCACCGAGCTGGCATCGCTGGACGGCGGCACGACCTGGCCGGCGAACAGGTTGGCCTGCACCGCACCCGGCTGGTCGATGAGGAACACACGCGTGGACTTGGGCACGGCCACGGCGGTGCTGGCCTTGATCACCGGGGCATCACCGCTGGCCTTCCAGTCGCCCAGCTGCTTGTCCAGCAGCGGCACGATCTCGGCCAGGGTGGTGTCACCGACCACGATCAGGGTGCCGTCCTGCGGCCGCAGCCAGTCGCGGTGGAAGTCGACCAGGTCTTCGCGGCCCAGGCTGGTGATCGCTGCTTCGTCACCGCTGCCGGTGAACGGAATGGCGTACGGGTGGCCCTTGCCATACAGCAGCGGCGGCAGCACGCGCATGGCCACCGCGTTCGGGTTGACCTTTTCCTGCTGGATGCCGGCGATCCACGAGGCCTTGACCCGGTCGATCTCGCCCTGCTCGAAGCGCGGCTCGCGCAGCAGGTCGCGGTACAGCGCCAGCGACGGCACCAGGTTTTCCTTCAGCGCCGACAGGTCGACGGTCACCGCATCCAGGCCGGCACCGGCATCCAGGCTGGCACCCAGCGCGTCGGCGGCATCGGCGAACGCCAGCGAGCCTAGCTTGCCGGCGCCTTCGGTCATCAGGTTCATGGTGAAGTTGGCGGTGCCCGGCTTGCGCCCCTGGTCGGCGGTGAAGCCGCCGGGGAACTGGTAGCTGAACTGCACCACCGGAATCTCGTGGCGTTCGGCCAGCACCACGGTGGTGCCGTTCTTCAGGGTGGCACGCTGCAGCGCCGGGAACTTCAGCTGCGGGAACTCACGGGTCTGCGGCACGCCGGCCTTGCGATCAACCTGCTCCGGCAGGGTGCTGAACTTCGTGTCCACGGCCGGCACGTTGAACGGCTTCGGGGTCTGCGTCGCCTCTTCCGGCAGCGCCAGGCGCTCGCCCGGCTCGACCACCAGCGTATGGCTGCCCTTGCCCAGCCACTGCGCGCCCACGCGCTTCAGGTCGGCAGCGGTGGCCTTGTCGATGTTGGCCAGCGAGGTGCGGAAGCAGCCCGGGTCGCCGGTGTAGACGGCGCACTCGGCCAGGGCATCGGCCTTGCCGCCGAAGCCACCAATGCGTTCGATGCCGCGGATGAAGCCGGCGCGGAAGCCGGTCTTGGCGCGCGACAGCTCGTCGGCCGTCGGCCCTTCCTTGATGAGGCGCTCGATCTCCTCATCGATGATCTTCTCGACCGTGGCCGGGTCCTGGCCCTGCTTCACCGTGGCCATGACCATGAAATTGGAGCCCAGCTGCGAGGCGTAGGCACCAGCACTGATGTTGTCCACCAGCTTGTCCTGGTGCTGCAGGCGCTGGCTCAGGCGCGAGGACTTCGCGCCGCCGAGGATCTGCCCCAGCAGCTGCAACTGGTCGATGTCGGTCGTACCGACCTGCGCCACGTTCCAGGCACGGTAGACGCGCACCTGCGGCACCTTGTCGGTCATCACTTCGCGGGTGTCAGCCTCGCGCTTGGCCACGTCCACCTTCGGCTGGGCCATGGTCGGGCCGGCCGGGATGCTGCCGAAATACTTGGCGGCCTTTTCCTTGGCGGTGGCCAGGTCGATGTCGCCGGCCAGCACCAGCACCGCGTTGTTGGGGCCATACCAGGTGCGGAACCAGGTCTTGACGTCATCCAGCGAGGCGGCGTTGAGGTCGTTCATCGAGCCGATGACGCTGTGGTGGTATGGGTGGCCGACCGGGTACAGCGACCGGTTCATCTGGCTCCACACCTGGCCATAAGGCTGGTTTTCGCCCTGGCGCTTTTCGTTCTGCACCACGCCGCGCTGTTCGTCCAGCGCCGCCTGGTCGATCGCACCGACCAGATGGCCCATGCGGTCCGATTCCATCCACAGCGCCATGTCCAGTGCGGTGGTCGGCACGTTCTCGAAGTAGTTGGTGCGGTCGGTGTTGGTGGTGCCGTTCTGGCCGGTGGCACCGACCTGCTTGAAGGGCTCGAAGTACTCGCCGTCGTGGTTCTCGCTGCTCTGGAACATCAGGTGTTCGAACAGGTGGGCGAACCCGGTCCGGCCGGCCGGCTCGTCCTTGCTGCCGACGTGGTACCAGATGTTGACCGCCACGATGGGCGCCTTGCGGTCGGTATGCACGATCACGCGCAGGCCGTTGGGCAGGGTGAACTGCTCGAACGGGATATCGACCTTGGCGGCAGCGGCTGGCTTGGCCGCCAGTGCGGCAGTCGGCGCGAGCGTGCCGAGGGCAGTACTGAGGGCGACGGCCAGCAGCGCGGTGCGTGGGCGCAGGGCGAGAGACATTTCCAGATCCTTGGTCACGTTGGTGAACCGCGATCCTAGCGCGCGCCCGGCGCGGCTGGTATCGGCCAGCAGTCACTGGGGGTGTTTACCGCCGAGGACCTTCGGGCCGGTCCATCCACACGGTCACGTGCACCGGGTTCACGGTCCGGACAGTGTCCACCGCACTTCAAACGGACAGGTGTCCGCTCTGCGGACACTGCGGATCCGCCACAAAACCCTTGAATATCAATAACTAAAAGTTGGCACAGCGATTGCTTTGTACTTCCTGCGCCAGAAAGCGGCTTCACACAAAACATGACTGGATACTGAACAAAAACAAGAAACTGAAAAACCTTCTTGCATGCCCAGAACTGGTGTACTACATTACTACCACACCACCTCTCACTAACACTAAACAGGCCCCGTCATGAACACCAAGACCATTGCCATCGCCATCGCCCTGATTGCCGGCACCGCGGTTGTTTCGTCGGTGCAGGCCTCCGAATCCATCAAGACCCTGTCCACCGTGCAGGTCCGCCCGGCCGCCGACCAGCTGGCCCAGCAGGCCTGGGAACAGGCCAGCGGCATCCCGACCCTGGCCACCGTGGAAGTGCGCCCGAGCGCCGACCAGCTGGCTGAGCGCGACGGCTTCTTCGCCGCCCCGGTCGCCGCCGCGATGCCGATCACTACCCTGGCCGCCGTCGAAGTGCGCCCGAGCCTGGAACAGCGCGTCGCCCTGGCCACCGAACTGGAAGCCCAGCGCTACGCCGCCACCCTGGCCGCCGCCGCCACCAGCGTCGCCAACCAGGTCATCACCAACCTGCCCACCCTGCAGGTGCGCCCGAGCGCGGCCGATCTGCAGGCCCTGGCCAGCGAAACCGCCCAGGTCCTGCTGCGCCCGTAAGCGGCGTCCGCCCTGCCCTGTGCAGGGCGTGCGCCGTAAAGGCGGCACCGGTCGCAGGTACACTGCAGCGATGAATGCCGCGCCCCTGTTCCACGTGATCCTGTTCCAACCGGAAATCCCGCCCAACACGGGCAATGTGATCCGGCTCTGCGCCAACACCGGCGCGCAGCTGCACCTGGTCGAACCGCTCGGGTTCGCACTGGAAGACAAGCAGCTCAAGCGCGCCGGGCTGGACTACCACGAGTATTCGCGCCTGCAGGTGCACCCCGATCTGGATACCGCGCTGGCGCGCATCGCGCCCAAGCGGCTGTTCGCCCTGAGCACGCGGGCCAGCGTGCGCTATGACAGCGTGGCGTTCGAAGAAGGCGATGCCTTCCTGTTCGGGCCGGAAAGCCGCGGCCTGCCGCAGGATCTGCTTGATGCCCTGCCCGAAGGCCGCCGCCTGCGCCTGCCGATGCGGCCGGACAACCGCAGCCTCAATCTGTCCAACACCGTGGCCGTGGTGATGTACGAAGCCTGGCGCCAGCACGGCTTTGCCGGCGGGGCGTGAAAGAAAGCAGCCGAGCATGGGCTCGGCTCTACACGTACGCTCCTGTAGAGCCGAGCCCGCGCTCGGCTCCCCCGCATCGCGTCCGGAAACCGGATAGCGTCAGAACGCGTTGATGCCGGTCAGCTCGCGGCCGATCACCAACTGGTGCACGGTCTCGGTGCCTTCATAGGTAATCACTGATTCCAGGTTCAGCGCATGCCGGATCGCCACATGCTCGGTGGTGATGCCGGCGCCGCCCAGCAGGTCACGGCATTCGCGGGCAATATCAATGGCCATGCGGCAGTTGTTCCACTTGGCCAAGCTGACCTGCTGCGGCTGCAGCTGACCGGCTTCCTTCAGCCGGCCCAGCTGCAACGCAAGCAGCTGCGCGGTGGTGATCCGGCGGGCCATTTCGGCCAGCTTGATCTGCGCGCTCTGGGTGGCAGCCAGCGGGCGGCCGAACAGCACGCGTTCCTTGGCATAGCCCAGCGCCTCATCAAGGCAGGCGATGGCCGAACCGATCGGGCCCCAGCTGATGCCGAAGCGGGCCTGGGTCAGGCAGCCCAGCGGGCCCTTCAGGCCCTTCACGTTGGGCAGGCGGTGGCTGTCGGGCACGCGCACGTCATCGAAGTACAGCGCACCGGTCAGCGAGGCGCGCAGGCTCATCTTGTGCTTGATCTCCTGCGTGGTGAAGCCGGCCATGCCCTTTTCCAGCACGAAGCCCTGGATGCCATCCTCAGTCTGCGCCCAGACGATGGCCAGGTCGGCCACCGGACCGCTGGTGATCCACATCTTGCTGCCGCTGATGCGCCAGTCGCTGCCATCGCGCACCGCGCGGGTCTTCATCGCGGCCGGGTCGGAGCCGCCGTGCGCCTCGGTCAGGCCGAAGCAGCCGATCAGTTCGCCGCGGGCCATCGCCGGCAGCCACTGGCGGCGCTGCTCCTCGCTGCCATAAGCGTAGATGGGGTACATGCACAGCGAGCTCTGCACCGACACGAAGCTGCGCAGGCCCGAATCGCCGCGCTCCAGTTCCTGGCAGATCAGGCCGTAGCTGACCGCGCCGAGGCCGCCGCCACCGTACCCGGTGGGCAGGGTCGCGCCGAGCAGGCCGAGCGCGGCCACCTCAGGCACCAGCTCCTCGGGGAAGCGGGCCTGGTCGAAGGCATCGCCGATGATCGGCAGCACGCGCTCGTTGGTGAAGCGGGCCACGCTGTCCTGCACCGCGCGCTCTTCCTCGCTGAGCAGGGAACGGACATCGAACAGATCGTACGGATGCAAAGCCATGGCACTCACGCGCAGTCAGGACCTGGCCATTGTCGGTCATCCGGGCAGGGTTGGTGCACGGGTAGAGGCCGACCTACCGACGGCATCGCTCGCTGCACTGCAGCAAACGCGGTGTGAACATCGCCGATCTAGCTCGATCACGCGCGTCCCGGTACCCTGACACATTCAAACAAGCGTTTCGCACGTGGTTGCACGCGCGATTCCCAGGCACCGCCGGTGGCCCCGATGCCGGCACTACCCACGAGTCATGCATTCGATGAGCGCTGAAGCCAACGCCCTGCCCCCGCGTGAAGTAATGGAATTCGACGTGGTGATCGTCGGTGCCGGCCCGGCCGGCCTGGCCACCGCGATCCGCCTGCGCCAGCGCGCGCTGGAAGCCGGCCGCGAGCTGTCGGTGTGCGTGCTGGAAAAGGGCTCCGAACCCGGTGCACACGTGCTGTCCGGCGCGGTGATGGACCCGCGTGCGCTGACCGAGCTGTTCCCCGACTGGGCCGAGCGCGGCGCGCCGCTGAAGCAGAAGGTCACCCGCGATGAGTTCCTGTTCCTCAGCGAAACCGGCGCGCGCAGCACGCCCAACGCGCTGCTGCCGGAGTGCTTCCACAACGAAGGCAACTACATCATCAGCCTGGGGGAAGTGACCCGCTGGCTGGCGCAGCAGGCCGAAGCGCTGGAAGTAGCGATCTTCCCCGGCTTCGCCGCCGCCGAGGTGCTGTACGGCGACAACGGTGAAGTGATCGGCGTGGCCACCGGCGACATGGGCATCGAAAAGGACGGCAGCATCGGGCCGGCCTTCGAGCGCGGCATGGCCCTGCATGCCAAGTACACGATCTTCGGTGAAGGCGCCCGTGGCCACCTCGGCCGCCAGCTCATCGCACGCTTCAAGCTGGATGAAGGCAAGGATCCGCAGGCCTACGGCATCGGCATCAAGGAACTGTGGCAGATCGACCCGGCCAAGCATGAGCCGGGCCTGGTGGTG
This sequence comes from Stenotrophomonas sp. NPDC077659, assembly GCF_050268705.1. Taxonomy (NCBI): domain Bacteria; kingdom Pseudomonadati; phylum Pseudomonadota; class Gammaproteobacteria; order Lysobacterales; family Lysobacteraceae; genus Stenotrophomonas; species Stenotrophomonas sp. NPDC077659. The sequence goes on from NZ_JBNNHG010000007.1 coordinate 11,482, forward strand.
CACGCGGCCGGTTGGCCGTTGGACAGCGACACCTATGGCGGCGCGTTCCTGTACCACGCCGACGGCGGCAAGGTCGCCATCGGCTATGTGGTCGGCCTGGATTACAGGAATCCGTGGCTGAGCCCGTTCGAGGAGTTCCAGCGCTTCAAGACCCACCCGTCCATCCGCAAGCACCTGGAAGGCGGCACCCGCATCGGCTACGGCGCCCGCGCGATCACCGCCGGTGGCCTGCTGTCGCTGCCGAAGACGGTGTTCCCGGGTGGCGCACTGGTCGGCTGCGAGGCCGGCTACCTCAACGCCAGCCGCATCAAGGGCAGCCACGCGGCGATCAAGACCGGCATGCTGTGCGCCGACGCCGCGTTCGATGCGCTGGCTGCTGACCGCCAGCACGATGAACTGAGCGCCTATCCGAAGGCGTTCGAAGCCAGCTGGCTGTTCACCGAACTGCAGCAGGCCAAGAACTTCAAGCAGTGGTTCAAGAAGGGCCAGACCGTGGCCACGCTGATGACCGGCGTGGAGCAGTGGCTGCTGCCCAAGCTGGGCGTGCGCAACCCGCCGTGGACCCTGCATCGCACCCAGCCGGACCACGCCTGCCTGGAACCGGCAGCCAAGCACACCCGCATCGCCTACCCCAAGCCCGATGGCGTGCTGACCTTCGATCGTCTCAGCTCGGTGTTCCTGAGCAGCACCAACCACGACGAGAACCAGCCCAGCCACCTGACGCTGAAGGATCCGAGCATTCCGGTGAAGGTGAACCTGGCCGAGTACGCCGGCCCGGAAGCGCGCTACTGCCCGGCCGGCGTGTACGAGTTCGTTGGCGAAGCCGACAACGCGCGGCTGCAGATCAACGCGCAGAACTGCGTGCACTGCAAGACCTGCGACATCAAGGACCCGACCCAGAACATCGTCTGGGTGACCCCGCAGGGTGGCGGCGGCCCGAACTACTCGGGCATGTGATGGCCCGGGGCTGCGACCGCGTGTCGCAGCCCGCTGCGGCGGGCCCACCGCTATCCTGCCCGCCCATGCGCGCCTGCCTGCCCCTGCTGCTGATCCTCGCCCTGGCCGCTACGGCGGCTTGCCAGCGCACGCCACCAGCCCCGCTGACGCCCGCACAGGCCCGCCTGCAGGCCCAGCAGCAGGCCTTCGAGATCTGCGCCGGCTGCCACACGACCGAGGCCGGCGGCATCCACCGCTTCGGCCCCAACCTGCATGGGGTCATCGGCCGCCGTGCCGGCAGCCTGCCCGACTACGCCTATTCGGACGGCATGCGCCGCGCCGGCTTCGTGTGGAGCGCGCAGACCCTGGACACCTTCCTGCAGTCGCCCACCCACATGGTGCCGGGCACGCGCATGTACAACGCCTTCCCCAGTGCCGAACGGCGCGCGCTGGTGATTGCCTACCTGCAGGAGCAGGCGACGCGCTAGCCCGCCGTTGAAGCGGCAAGGCGCTGCAGCTGCTGCTGCAGGTGCTGCACGAACTGGCCGACCTGCTGCAGCACCGGCGTGGCATCAGCTTCGCCGGCCTGCTGAAGCTGCTGTTCCAGCGTCGCGGCGCGCTCGGCCAAGCCACGTGCCCCTACCGACCCCAGAGCGCCGCCCATACGATGCAGCTGCACGATCACACTGGCGCGATCACCTTCGTCCAGCGCGCGCAGCAGCTGCGCAACATCCGTCGCACTGGCCTGCAGCAGGCTGTCGCGCAGCTGGTGGGCCACCTGCAGTGAACCGAAACGCTGCTGCAGGGCGGCCAGATCGGGCAGCTGCAGCGATGCCGTGTCCTCATCGGCGCTGGCCTGCGCCTGTACGGCGGTCGGCGCCGCCTGCAGGTCCTTCGCCTGCGGCAGCCAGCGCAGCAGGGCCTGCCGCAGCGTGGCCAGCGACAATGGCTTGGCCAGCACATCGTCCATGCCGGCCTCGCGGCAGCGGCGCGCATCATCGTCGAACACACTGGCAGTCAGCGCCAGGATCGGCAGGCGCGGCTGGCCGCTGCGACTTTCGCGCTCGCGCAACAAGCGGGCAAAGGCAAAGCCATCGAGCACCGGCATGCGGCAGTCGGTGATAACCAGATCGAAGCGCTCGACCGACAGGCGATCCAGCGCCTGCTGGCCGTCGTCCACCAGCACATGCGGCACGCCCAGCTGCTGCAGGCGCCAGGCCATCATCGCCTGGTTGGTGGGGTGGTCCTCCACCACCAGCACGCGCGCCACGCGCAGCGCCGGCGGCAACAGCGCGGTCTGTTCCTGTTCGGACAGCAGCGCCTGCACATCCTCAGCGCGCGCCTCGACCAGCGACAGCAGCACTTCCACCCGTGTGCCCTGGCCCAGCACGCTGTGCAGGGAGATCTCACCCCCCATCTTGTCTACCAGGCGCTGACAGATGCTCAGGCCCAGGCCGGTGCCGCCGTACTCGCGCTGGATGTGTGCACCTGCCTGGGTGAACGGCGCGAACAGGTGCGGAACATGCTCGTCGGCGATGCCGATGCCGGTGTCCGACACGGTCAGCCGCAGCGGCTGGCTGCCGTCTTCGGTGGTGGCACCGAGCACATCCACCTGCAGCCGCACGCTGCCCTGCGCGGTGAACGTGATGGCATTGCTGAGCAGGTTGAAGATGATCTGCCGCACACGCACGCCATCCACTTCGTGCGCCTGCGCCAGCCGCGGGTCGATCTGCACCTGCAGATCCAGGCCGCGCGCGCTGGCCTGCGCCGACAGCAGCCGGCACACGCTTTCCAGCAGGGGCCGCAACGGCATCGGCACCGGTGCCAGGCGCAGCGCGCCGGCCTCCATGCGCGAGTAATCCAGGATGTCATCGAGAATCTGCTGCAGCATCTGCGCCGAATCCTCGATCACACCGATGATGCGCCGCTGTTCCTGGTCCAGCGGCGAATGCGAAAGCACTTCCAGCATGCCCAGCACGCCGCTCATCGGTGTACGGATCTCGTGGCTCATGGTGGCCAGGAAGCGCGATTTGGCTTCCACCGCCTGTTCGGCTTCTACCTTGGCCGCGGCCAGCGCATCGGCCTGCGCACGCGCTTCGCTCACATCCACCCAGTAGCCGCTCCAGGTCACCACACCCGCTTCGACCGAGTAGGGATGCGCCTGGGTGCGTACCCAGCGCAGCGTGCCGTCGTCGGCGTGCACACGGAACTCGAACGACAGCGGGGCGAAGCTGCGTGCAGCCAGGTCGGTGCCGCGCAGGATGCCGGCACGGTCTTGCTCGTCGATGCGCTTCAGCAGCACAGAGGCATCGGCCATGGCCTGCTGCGGAGATATGCCGAACAGGGCCTGCACGTCGCCGGCAATGAACGGGAAACTGAGCGTACCGTCGGCATCGCGGCGGGCCTGGTAGACCGTGGCCGGCAGGTTGTCGGTGACGTCGGCCAGACGCTGTTCGACAAGGCGTCGCCCAGCCATTTCCCTGCGCAGGCGCCAGTGCCCCAGCGCATACACCACGCCAGCGGCCAGCAGCACCAGCACCACCGGCACGCCCCACTGCAGCAGGGCACTCCACTGCACGTCACGCGCGTACTCGGTGGCCACCCAGCGATCACGCAGGGCCTGGCGCTCCTGCGGGGTCATCTGCAGCAGCAGGCGGTCGAAGGTGGTGGCCAGGGCCGCGTGCCGGGCGTCCACGGCCAGCGCCAGCTCGTCGTTGAAGTTGGCCGGTGCCGCAATCTGCAGTTTCCCGGGAAAACGGGAGCGCATCAGCTGGTCGACCAGGGCCAGGTTGCCTACGTAGGCATCGGCGTCGCCGTCGGCCAGCCGCTGCAGGGCCTGTTCGGCGCTGCGTGCGGCAATGATGCGGGCCTCGGGCGCCTGCAGCAGCACATAGCCGCGCACCCGTTCCGGATCGGACAACAGCACGCGCTTGCCCTGCAGATCGGCCAGCCCGAGCAGCACCGGGCTGCCCTGGGCAGTGACGATCACATTGGGAACACTGATGAACGGCTGGCTGAAGACCCAGTCGGGCCCCAGATAGCGGGAATCCAGGGGAATGCCGATGACCGCCTGCAGTTCGCCGCGCCGAGCCTTCTCGCGCACATCGAACCAATCATGGCTGGGCTCGATCCGCAACGTGGCACCGGCCTTCTGCAGCTGCTGCAGGTAGCCGCTGGCCAGACCGCTGGGTGTGCCATCCGGCCCGGCAAAGGACAAGGGCGCGGCGTTGGGTGCGAAGCCGATCATCAGCGGTTCCTGCAGCACCTGCTTCTCGGCCTGGCTGAGTGCCAGCTGCGCCGTCGCCGACCACTGCAGCGGCGGCAACCAGTGCTGCAGCACCGCATCGCGTTGCGAAGGGCTGGTTCCGGCCAGGGCAACATCCAGCGCCTCGGCCAGGGGCTCACTGCCGTGGGCGACACCGAAATGCAGGCGCTCGGGCGGCAGATCGCTGGGCCGCAGCAACGTGATGCCGTCGATCTGCCGCATCGCGATCAACTCGGTGGCCACGTACGCATTGCCGATGAACACGTCAGCCTTGTCGTCTTTGACCATGCGCAGCGCCGCTTGGGTGTCTGCCGCAAACACCTGGCGGGCCCGGGGGAACCGCGCGCGCACCTGCGGAGCGGTCAGGAAATCCTGCTCGGTCACCACCCGCAACCCATCCAGGTCCGGCGCCTGTGACGCACGCAGGTCGCCGTTGCGGCCCACGATGGCCAGGGGCGCTTCCATATAGGCACGGGTGTAGGTCATGCAGCGGGTCCGCTCACGGCTGAGCGCGATGTTCATCACCACGTCGATCTCGCCGCGGCACGCTGCATCCAGCACGGCATTCCAGTCGCGGTAGCGGCGGTACTGGACCTTCACACCCAGTTGACGCGCCAGAAGCGACAGGTAATCTGGTCCCAGACCCACAGGTTGGTCCTGCTGCAGGGTCTCGAATGGAGCCCACCCACTGTCATACTGGCCGACAACGATGACCGGATGTGCCGCCACGAACCGGCGCTGTTCTGTAGTCAACAGCAGCGGTCCCGGCTCGGCCTGCGCCAGTTGCGCCAGTACGGACAGGCACAGAAGCCCCAGCAAGAGGATCCATCCACGCACTGCCCGGTTCCGCATCTGCGACGTTCTCCCAGAAACCCGCCTGGTACCGCGCGACTCGCGGCTGGCACTGCCCGAAAGGCCATACTAGAGCATGACCTTGCGCATCATCATCGCAGACGACCATCCCGTCGTACGCATCGGTACCCGCGCCGTGATCGAATCCAGCGGCGTGGGCCGGGTGGTGGGTGAAGCGGAGAGCGTGCAGGCGCTGATGGCCGTGCTGGCCAGCCAGCCCTGCGACATGCTGGTAACCGACTACTCCATGCCAGGCAGCGCCCAGGCCGATGGCTTTGCGATGATCGGCATGATCCGCCGCCGCTATCCCGAGATGCCGGTGCTGATGCTCAGCGTGTCCAACAATCTGGCCATCCTGCGCATGGTGCTGGACAGCGGAGTGCTTGGCCTGGTCGACAAGAGTTCGTCGATGGAGGAACTGCCGCAGGCCATCCAGACCGTCTACCGCGGGCAGCCCTATATCAGCCGCAGCCTGCGTGATCGGGTGGAGGAGGCCGGCGGCTGGCGCATGCGCGAGGGCGATGGCAAACCGCTGTCGCCCCGTGAAGTGGAAGTGCTGCGCCTGCTCGGCACCGGGATGACGGTCAAGGAAATCTCCCTGCAGCTGCACAAGAGCGTCAGCACCATCAGCCGGCAGAAGGGCGATGCGATGCTCAAGCTGGGCCTGAAGGGCGATGCCGAGCTGTTCGACTACCTGCGCGATGGGAAAATCTGAACCTCGTGCCTCTGGCGATTGAATTTTCAGGCTGGCTTCATCCCGTTTGACGCTGGATGAATGCAGCACGCTGCACGGTGCCACGCGCAATGTTCCGACAATGTTGGACGACCAGCGTAGGCATCACGGCAGCCGGGGCACCCCCCGCCCTCCCTGCCCACCGTGGCACGTCCCAGACAGGAGAACCGAACATGTTCAGTACGTCCGCAATCAGCTTCCGTGGTCTGGCGATGGCATTGGCCCTGCTGGCCGGGGTGGCCGTGGTCAGCGATGCCAGCGCGATGTCGAGAAAGGACAAGCGCACCGTGGTCGGTGCGGTGGTGGGCGGCGTGGCCGGCCATCTGATCTCCAACGGTGATCCGACCGCGACCGTGGGCGGCGCCGTTGCCGGTGGTGCCATCGGCAACCTGACCACCCGGGACCGCCATGACAACCGCCATGACCGCCGTTACGACAACCGCCGTTACGACCGCAGCTACCACAACCGCGGCCACGACCGGCGCCATTACCACGACCGCGGCCGTCATCGCGGCTGGTAAGCGCGCCATCGGTTGAGCGGTATCGCAGCGGGCAGGTCCTGGACCTGCCCGTTTTTCGTTGCGGCATCGCATGTTGCGTCGGCAGCGCCCATGGCGTTGAATGCGCAGCCTTGGTGACTCCTTTCCAGGCAGCGGCTGCGGCATGACTTCTTTCCCCCATCGCGTGCAGGGCCTCAACAACGACGAGGTTGCCGCCGACTGGCCGGCGATCAGCGCCGCTGAAGTGGCGTGGCTGTGCACGCAGTACCCGGCATTGGCGGCCGACAGCACGCTGCGCTGGCACAGCCCGCGACCGTTGTCGGCGGCGGCTATCGTCGAAGGCACGATGGGGAGGGTGTTCATCAAGCGCCACCACCACAGCGTGCGCAGCGCCGCCTGCCTGCAGGAAGAACACCGTTTCATCGCCCATCTGGCGGCACACGGCGTGCCGGTGGTACAGGTGATGGCGGCCACCGATGGTGCGACCGCCGTCGAGCACGGCCCGTGGACCTATGAGCTGCATGCCGCCGGTGCCGGTGCGGACCTGTACCGCGAGGCCGTGTCGTGGTCGCTGCTGACCGATACCGCGCAGGCACGGCAGGCCGGGCACATGCTGGCGCGCCTGCACCAGGCCTCAGCCAGCTACACGGCGCCGCAACGCAGTACGCATATGCTGGTCGCCCGCGACGATCTGATCCGCGCCGACGATCCGATTGCCGCGCTGCAGGCCGATCTGCCAAAGCGGCCCGGGCTGGCCCGCTACCTGGCGCGCATTCCATGGCAGGCACAGCTGCGTGCCGAGGTGCTGCCCTGGCATGCCGGCCTGGCGCAACGCCTGCGAGAGGAACCACGGCTGTGGGCGCACAACGACTGGCACGTCTCCAACCTGCTATGGGGGGCCGACGGCACGGTGGCCACCGTGCTGGATTTCGGCCTGGCCTCGCCCACCAGCGCCCTGTTCGATCTGGCCACCGCCATCGAGCGCAACGCCGTGGCCTGGCTGGAACTGGAGCGCGGTGCCGACGCCGTGCGCATCGACATCGCACTGGCCCTGCTGCAGGGCTACCGCGAAGTGCTGCCACTGTCGGCCACCCGCGTGCAGCTGCTGGCCGACCTGTTGCCGATGGTCCATTTCGACTTCGCTCTGTCTGAAGTGGAGTACTTCGAGGGTGTCACCGGCTCTACCGCCAATGCCGATGTGGCGTGGCAGCCGTTCATGCTGGGGCACCCGGCGTGGTTCAGGAGCGAGGCGGGGCAAGGGCTGCTGCAGGCGCTGCGCGCAGCGGCGTGAGGGTCGTTGGGTCGGGGTCAGAACCCTTTGCTGCGCAAAGGGATCCGACCCCATGCTCGCCCGCCGCTCGCAAATCCGTACCGTTTGTAGTGAAATGGTCACCTGAAGCGGGGGTGCCTGGATTGCCAGGCTGAGAGAGTCCCTTGGAACCTGATCCGGTTTGCACCGGCGTAGGGAGCTTTGAGCAGCAGTCGCACCCCCACTCCGGGCAGGTGCGCCCGCGCGCCGTCGCTTCGTCTCCCTTGCTGTCAGAAGACGAACCGAATGAACCGCTGCCTGCGCCCCACCCTGCTCGCTCTCGCCCTCTGCGCCGCCCTGCCGCTGCATGCCAGCGCTGCCGAGGTGTCCCCCGACGTGGCCGCCACCGGCGCCGAACGTTCGCCGACCGAACTGGCGGCGGTGCGCGTGCAGGCCGGCAGACCCGCCGCCGATACCTCGCGCGCCAACGCCTTCGGCGGCGGCAGCTGGAAGGACACGCCGGCTTCGGTCAACGTGCTCGACCGCGAGTACCTCGACCGCCGCCAGGTGCGTTCGCTGTCCGAGCTGGCCAGCAACGACGCCTCGCTGGGCGATGCCTATGCACCGGTCGGCTACTACCAGAACATCGCCATCCGCGGCTTCGCCCTGGACGCAGCCACCGGCTACCGCTTCAACGGCCTGGCCATCGCCGGCGAACAGCGCCTGGCGCTGGAGAACGTGCAGGAGGTGCAGATCCTCAAGGGTGAAGCTGGCCTCGCCGCTGGCGTGATGGCACCGGGCGGCATCATCAACTACGTGGGCAAGCGCCCGGCCGAGGTGCGCAACGTCACCCTGGGCACCGATTCGGAAGGCTCGCGCTATGTCGCCGCCGATGTCGGGCACTGGATCACGCCGCGGTTTGGCGTGCGCCTCAATGCGGCGTGGGACGCCAGCAATTCCTACATCGATCACGCCGACGGCAACCGCAACTTCTATTCGCTGGCTGCGGACTGGTTCATCGGCGAGCGCGGCAAGCTGGAAGTGGATGCCAACTACCAGACCAGCACGCAGCGCTCGGTGTCCGGCTATCAGTTGCTGGGCGCCAGCGAGCTGCCGCGCGGCGTAGACCGCAAGCACCTGCTTGGCTACCAGCCGTGGCAGCGCCCGGTGGCTATCGCCAGCACCAACATCACCGCCCTGCACACCTACGACTTCAACGAGCGCTGGCAGTCGCGCGTGTCGGTGGGCTACAGCCGTTCGGTCATCGATGACAACGTGGCCTTCGCCTACGGCTGCTACTACACCGCGCAGTGCGCCGATGGCAGCACGCCGGGCAACTACTTCGCGCCCAATGGTGACTACGACATCTACGACTACCGCAGCCCGGACGACACCCGCCGCAACCAGCAGGCGCGCGCCGAGCTGCGCGGCCGCTTCGACACCGGCAGCGTGGGCCACGAACTGACCGTCGGCGCCGATACCTTCCGCCGCACCGTCGACCGCCGTCCCAGCGTGAACGAATACGTGGGCAGCGCCAACATCCACGACGCGCAGGTGCCGGTGTACGAACCCTCGCCACTGCAGCCCGGCCCGTCCGCACGCCGCCTGGACAGCCGCCAGACCGCCGTGTTCGCGCTGGACCGCATCCGTTTCGGCGATGACTGGCAGTGGCTGGCCGGTGGCCGCTTCGTGCGCCTGGACGAGCGCGCCTACGACAAGCGCGGCAACCGGCAACGCCAGAGCCGCCTGTCGCGGTTCCTGCCGCAGACCGCGCTGGTGTGGAAGGCCACCGACCAGCTCAACGCCTATGCCAGCTACGTGCGTGGCATTTCGCTGGGCCAGGAGGCGCCATTCTGGACCACCAACGCCGATGAATTCCTGCCCTCGGTGCAGTCGCGGCAACTGGAAGTGGGCGTGAAGTACGTGCCGGTGGAGGGCGCGCTGACCCTTGGCGCGGCACTGTTCCGCATCTCCCAGCCGTACCAGTTCGCCCAGCCGGATGACAGCGAGGCGGGCTATACCTTCGTGCAGCAGGGTACGCAGACCCACACCGGCCTGGAGCTGACCGCCAATGGCCGGCTGACCGACGCCCTGCAGGTGGTGGCCAGCGCCAGCGTGCTGCAGGCGCGGGCGCGCGATGCCGGTACGCCGGACTATGAAGGCCACCAGCTGGTGAATGTGCCCAAGGTGCGCGCCAGCGTGCACCTGGCCTATGCGCTGCCGTTCGTGCAGGGCCTGGACGTGACCGGTGGCTGGCGCTACGCCTCCTCCAACGTGGCCCGTGCCGATGGCAGCGTGCGTGCGCCGGACTATTCGGTGTTCGATGCCGGCCTGCGCTTCCAGCATCGCCTGCACGAGCGCGCGGTGACCTGGAACCTGTCGGTGGACAATGTGTTCAACCGCTTCTACTGGCGCGATACCGGCAGCAGCGGTGGTGACTACTACCTGTTCCCCGGCGCACCGCGGCAGGCGCGCCTGTCGGTGACGTTCGCGCTGTGAGCGGCCCGCTGCTGGAGTGGACCGCTGCCCTGTGCAGCGTGTTCGGCGTCTGGCTGATGGCCCGGCGCCGGTTGTCGGCGTGGCCGGTGGGCCTGCTGTCGGTGACGCTGTACGGGCTGGTGTTCGCCGAGGCCAAGCTGTATTCGGACACGCTGCTGCAGGTCGCCTTCGGTGGCTTCCTGGTCTACGGCTGGATCAACTGGCGCCAGCACGCCGCCGATGAAGGCAGCATCCGCATCGTGCCGTTGGCGCGCAGCAAGCTGCTGCGCGACCTGTCCATCGGCCTGTGCGGCGGCGTGGCGCTGGGCGCGGCCATGCACAGCTTTACCGACGCCGCGCTGCCCTGGCTGGACGCGATGCTGACCGCGCTGAGCCTGGTCGGGCAGTGGTGGCAGGCGCGTCGGCATGTGGCGTGCTGGTGGGTGTGGATCGGCGTGGACGTGGTCTACGTGGGCGCGTACGTGTTCAAGTCACTGCACGTGACCGCGGCGCTGTACGTGTTCTTCCTGGGCCTGGCCGTGTATGGCCTTCGTGCATGGAGTGCGGCGGCGCGCGCGAATCGGTAGCCGCCAACCTTGGTTGGCATCTACCAGAGGGTCATCCACGCATGGCGTGGATCTACTGGGCAATGACATCCACGCATGGCGTGGGGTCATTCGCCCAGCTCGGCCAGTACCTTGCGCGAGGGTGCGAAGAAGGTGACGCCCGTGGTGGCCGTGGAGAAATCCAGGATGCGGTCGTGCAGCGGCGCGGGGTTGCCGATGAACATGCGCTCGAGCATCTGCTCGATCACCCACAGCCGCCGCGTGTAGCCGATGAAATAGGTGCCGTACTCGCCACGCCCGGGGGCGGCGAAGGGCATGTTGTCACGCAGGATCTCGTGCTCGCCGTCGGCATCTTCGATGGTGCACAGCGTCTTGTGCGATTTCTGCGCGTCGGCCGGTGCGTCATCCAACTCGATGTTGTCGTGCTTGGTGCGGCCGATGATCGCTTCCTGTGCCTCGGTCTTCTGCGCACGCCAGGCATCGAGGTTGTGCAGGTATTTCTGCACCACCACGTAGCTGCCACCGGCGTGCTCGGGATCTTCATCGCCCACGATCGTGGCTTCCGGCAGCGACAGCCCTTCCGGGTTGGCCGTGCCATCAACGAAGTCCAGCAGATCGCGGCCATCGAAGTAGCGGAAGCCGGCCACCTCATCCACGGTCTCCACGGCATCGCCGAACGCCATGAGCAGATTGCGCTCGAACGCCACGATCAGATCCTGGGTGCGTGCACGGATGTGATACAGCAGATCACCCGGGGTGGACACCGCCGTGTGGGTTGCACCCTTGATTTCGCGGAAGGGCTTGAGCTCGCGTGGCAGCGTGCTGCCCACCACCGGCCCCCACACACGGTGGCCGATGGCCACGTTGCAGGTGAACGTACGCCCGATCTCGCGGATGGCGGTGTTCTTGATCAGGTCATCGGTGCTGCCCAGCACCTCGCGCACCCTGGCGATGGAACCGGCATCATCTCTCACCTTCAGCATCAGGAACGCGGCCGAGTGGGTCAACGGCGCGGTGATCTGCTGCGGCTCGTTGTCGAGCGTGTGGTTGAGGGCGGTGATCGGTGCGGGCTGGGAATTCACGGTACTTCCTGCTGGCTTGAAGCGGGCGATTCTAGCGGAACCCGGCTGCAGTAGAGCCACGCCATGCGTGGCTGGGAAGTGCATCCACGCATGGCGTGGCGCTACTGAAGAGCATCGGGCGATTCCAGCGGAAGCCTCCTGCCGACGACGGAGCGGTTCTCAGGTAGAGTCAAGCGTGCTCGACTGCTGGTCGAGCCATCCGGCCACGCATGGCGTGGCTCTACTGTCCCGTCAGGAAGACACGATGACATCCATCCGCACTTCAACCCTCACCCCGGCACTTCTTGCGCTGCTGCTTGGAACGACCAGCGGCGCCCATGCTGCCGAAACCGGTACGTTCTTCAGCGCAGTAGAGCAGTACCAGGACGACAATTTCAAAGGCTGCGCCGATACGCTCGGCACGATGTATCAGCAGGGCGCGAGCTTTCCCGATGCCGGCGAACTGCTGCTGGTCGAGTGCACCGCTGCTGCCGGTGACCACCCCGCCGCGATGGCCTATGCCCTTGCACTGGTCGAACAGGACCGGCTGCCCGTCGACGACCTACTGCACAAGGACCGCCCCGGCCTGAACGCCCTGCGCGCCGAGCCATCCTGGCAATCACTGCTGGCACGCGTGGATGCCGCACAGAAGCAGCGCGCCGCGCAGATGGACGAACCATTGCGCACGGAGCTGCTCGATCGTGAGGCCCGCGACCAGGCCGAGCAGCACGCGGCCATCGCTGAAGGCGGCGGCGAGGCGTTCAAGCGCGTCGCTCCCTTGGCCCAAGCCAATGCGGACTGGCTGAAATCGGTGATCGCCGAGAAAGGGTGGCCGACACGTTCGAAGGTCGGCCGCGATGGTGCCAAGGCCGCGTGGCTGCTGGTGCAGCATGCCGACCAGGACCCCGCGTTCCAGGCCGAAGTGCTGCCGCTGATCGAACAGGCCGCCAACGACGGCGAAGCCGACCGTGCCGACGTGGCCCTGCTGACCGATCGGGTGCTGGTGGCGCAGGGCAAGCCGCAACGCTACGGCAGCCAGTTCGTGCGGGGTGACGACGGCGCGATGCGCTTGCGTCCCACCGAAGACATGCCCGGCCTGGATGCGCGGCGCAGTGCGATGGACCTGCCGTCGCTGGCGGATTACAAGGCCATGCTCGCCGAAACCTACGGCACGCCGGTGCGTTGATCGCCGTGGTGGTTTCACAAAAAAGAAGCCCGGCGCGAGGCCGGGCTTCGGGTGGCGTGCGGGAGAGAGAGAGAGAGAGAGAGCACACGCCGGTAACGCACTCTTGCTGACTTGCTGTTCTTACCAGGTGAAGCGCGGACCCACGAACCACTCGCGGTCGCCGGCCTTGGCCAGCTTCACTTCGCCACTCAGACCCCAGTTCGGGGTGAACTTGGCGGTGGCACCGACGCGGCCGTAGAACTCGCCGTCCGGATCGATACCGTGCTTCTTGCTGAAGTCTTCGTAGCCGGCCAGCGCGTAGCCTTCCAGGTACGGGTTGAAGGCGGTACGCAGGCCCACTTCCGTGGAGTAGCCGTTGAAGTCCAGGCCGTGCTTCATGTCGAACTTCTGGTACGCAACACGTGCCACCAGGTCGGTGTTCGGTGCGATGCCGTAGTTGTAGCCAGCGCCGATGCGCCACTGGGCGACATCGTTCTTGAAGGTGTCGGTTTCCTGCTTGTTGTAATCAGCGAAGACCGAGAAGTTCGGGTGCACGGCAACCGAGCCCTTGACGCCCCAGCCATCGGCGTCGCCGCCCTTGGCGTCGGTGTTCACGTAACCGCCTTCAACGTAGTTGTACGACAGGCCATCGGCAGCCGATGCAGCAAACGGCAGGGCAGCCAGCAGACCCAGGGCGAGCAGCGAATTCTTGATCATCGGGACACACCTTTTAATTATTTTGATTTCGTCGGCCGCCTCACCGGGAGGGGAAGAGGTGGTCAACAGGTGTGAATTATCCGTTTGCTGGTGAAATCGACCCTGAATATTGAACTGAGCAGTACATGAATGAGGTTGCTGTTCAGGGAACTATGGTGACCAGGCTTAGTAGACGGGCAACCATAGGTTTGCGTTCTTGCTGAACCTATGGTTGCGCAAGGGCTGAAAACCTATGGTTGCAGCGGCCCAATTTCAGTTTCAGCCAACGTCACTACGTTTCAGTTGACGACGCTAGTCGAGTACGCCCATGACTCTTCCAGGCTCGCAACTGACCAATACTATGAATGCACCCACCATCGAATTGGCTTTGCCCACGTTGTAGATCGGTGACTTCCAGATCCTGGCGATCACCGATGGCCATCTGACCGCCAGCCTGGGCCTGCTCGTCCACATCGATCTGGCCGACGCCGCACGGCTGCAGCTACAGGCCGCGCTCAATGATCCGGCCTTGATCACATCAACTGCTATCTGGTCAGGGGCAGGGGGCGCCCTGTCCTCATCGACGCTGGCGCCGGCGGCAACAAAGGATGGGGAGGTCACTTGAGGGGCAATCTGCTGCGAGCGGGTGTGCGGCCCAGGTTCAACCAGAGATAGACGATGCCCGCGATGCTCATCACAGTCGTCACGGCGAACGCCCGTCCGTTGGCAGACCACGCGCTGAATCCGATCTGCGACATCTCCAGTGCGATCATGTTTGCGATACCGATGGCGTTAAAGCCGTGCATCGGATGGCCCGTGGGCCAGAGTCCGTTAGTGAGCATCGAGACGCCAAAGATCATCCAGCAGATCGCACCTACGGCAATCCGTTGGCCGGACACCCGCCATACCCCAATGGCAAGCGCCACCAAACCCATGCCAGAGTCGATGGCGGAGATCCTGACGCAGATGCTTGCGAGCGTTGGCGCCTGCAGCAGCTCGCTGGCGTGCTGTGCAAGCGGATCGTAGCTGGGCGCAAACTCTGCGGCAACGCTAGCCCAGAACAGGAGCCACGGAAGGGGAGCCAGATGCACGGCGGCGTGCGCCGGATATCGAGTGGCTGCTTCTCAGCATCTGCACCAGATCCGGGGCTGGTGCTGTTGTAACGTGCGGCGTCTTCGTGGGTTGAAGCGCGGCTTGGGGCTTCAGTGGGGTGCTGCCTCATTGGCAGCGATGCTTTTAAGGCCCTGAAATGCATAGATCACCGAGACAGCCACCCGCAGCGGATTTGGCTCCGCAGCAAGGCGCTGTGCGTAAACTTCACACTACCCGAGCAAGTCATGCATATCGATGTCCGACGAATTGACCAAGCACTTCTATCGTCCAACGTAATAAAGCTCAAAATTCCCTTTCTCTGAATCGATGACACGAGCACCGTCAAGCACGGCCAGAAATCCGAAAACCGCCGAGCGGGCTGCATCGCGGACAACTGCGCGCACCATGTCAGCTTCCGCATCGGACAAGCTGTTGAACCACTCAGAGCGCGCAGAAAGTTCTGGAGCAACCCGTCGGCCTGGTGGACGCGCCAAGTTGGAAATCGTGTTATCCACAGCTGACTCAAGCACGTCGCGCTGGATTGCGGAGACAAATTCGTATGCTTTGATGGCGCCACCTCGGACCTGTGGATGAATCAGAATGTGTTCGCGTGTGCAGCCAAGTTGTTCTTAGGGATCCTCTGAAGAATCCCCGGTAGTGCCGGCCGCTGGCCGGCAGCTTGAGCGACAATAGCGGCACATGTTGAGGAGCCATCCATGCAGCTGACATTCGGCGACGCCGAGGGCCTGGGAAAGCCTGCAGCTGCCCGTAGGGTGTGTAGTCGTAGCGCTGCTGCAGCTCCCCGGCCCCGTTGGTCAGGGCGCGTGTACTGCCCAGCTGGTCGGTCAGGTAGTAGGCCCGCCCGCTCGTGTCGTTACGGGCGAATCGCTGATCAACGCCGAGGCCAGTCAGTATCGGGTTGACCGTGCTTCCGACCGTCTCCTGCACGGCATTCTGGCCGTCGTACAGGTATTGGGTGGTGATACCCGCTTCGGTACGAACGACGCGTCTGCCCAGCGGGTCATAGCCGAATGTGGCCAGAGTGCTGGCCCCTTCCCGCATCTCCACCAGTTGGTTGCGCACGTTCCAAACGTAGCTGCGGACGCCATCACTTGTGATGGTTGCCGTTGTCGTCGTAACTCAGCGTGCGGCCGTTGTGCGTCAACTGGCGATTGGCATCATCGAAGCTGCTCGCGCCGGTAGTCGCGGCAGGCAGAATCTGACTTGCAAAGCTGCCGCTCTGGTTGATGACCTGGCCGATGCTGTCATATCCGAAGCCCAAGGTACCGACTGCTGGTTGACCAGGCTTCTGCCACGCCATACCCGTGAGCTGGTTGCCGGCGTCATAGCTGTGCGCAACTTCGATGCCATTTGGCAACGTCAGACGGCTCAAGCGATCCGCGCCATCGTAGGCGAACTGGACCGATTCCATGCCCTGATCCAACTGGCGCAGACGGTCAGCCGCGTCGTAGGTGTAACTGACTTTTGCCTGCGCTGCTGCGCGCATTTCCGTGCGCCACCCTATGGCGTCATGGGTGTAGCCTACCCGCAGCGCGCCGCCCCACCATCGAGCGCTCCTCTGCTGGAAACCACACATCAGCCTGGCGCTGGCCCACAGCCGTGCTCGCGCCGGGGTTGATGCCCCGCTGGTGTGCATCGAGGTACATCTCTCTGGCGGCGTGCCGGTCACCCAGATTGTCGGCCTGGCCGAGATCAGCGTGCGCGAATCACGCGAGCGCGTGCGGGCAGCGCTTCTCTGCGCCTGGCCGCTTCCGGCCAGAAGCGGACGTCCGCCATAGCGGCGAGAAGTCGTCCCGGTCACCAGCCAACCTCCAGCAATCTGGCAGGCGGCCTGCGTCCCGGCGTAACGGCAGGCCAGGATTCAGCTTGCTCGCGCACCAGCGCCCTGTAAGACGTTTGCCTTGACGGGCACCAACTGCCCTTTTGGGGTGATCTGATAGCGCGTCCCGCAGAACCACCCGCTCGATCCCGGCGAGGACACTCCCACGCCGGGTCTGCTTGCGCCAGCCCAGGCCCACGTCATCGCCGAGGGCCTGCTGGATGCCCGGCTGCTCACGATGAACTGCCATTCCCGCTCAGGCTGCCAACCAGCGGCCAGCACTCCCAGCGCGATTGTTCAGCGGATGCTCAAGCGGCTCTGCATCAGGCGTCCTTTGCGAAGCACAGCAGATCTTCATCCGCCTGCTGAGTCACTTCGTACATCAACCCCGTTGTCACCAGCTGGCGACAGCGCCATGCCAGCAACTCCAGTTTCCAGTCACTCTCTGCAACGCAACTGCGTTGGCAGAAGACGGTGCGCGAAATAGTGAATTCCAGTCTGCCGGGCACAGTTTCAACCCACAAAGCAGGGTCATGCAGCCAGTCAAATCTGCTCACAACGTTCTCCGCCGCGCAGAACTGCGAGGTACGGCGCCCGCGCGGGGCGCCGTACTCTGCGCTTACTGACGCACCACCACGGTCACGCCGGAATATGTCCCGGTCAGACGGATGTAGTACGTATCGGCGGCCGGCTGCGCAATGCGCACGGTTTCAGTATTGGTCGGGCGCACCGAGCTGGCATCGAAGTCGGTCGCGGTGGGCTTGCGACCGCGGGCGACGTATAGCGATGCATTGCCGCTGCCGCCCAGCGTCATCACCGTCAGCGGTACACCTGCGGTGGCTACGTAGCTGTAAACAGCATCGCCGCTCTCGCTGTTGACGCCGCGCAGTTCGGCCTTGTTGGTCAGTTCAACGGGCGGCGGGCTGCAGTCCTCGGTGTTCGGATCGCACGGCGGTGCCAGCGCAGCTGTCAGCAGGGCAGATGCGTTGAGAATGCCGGTGCCGATGGGCGTGCTGGACGGGATTGAAGCCGGGAACGGACGCGCGGTGCGCTTGAGCAGGTCACGCATCTGGTCCCACTTCAACGGGGTTTCCACCACGCTCTGCACCAGGGCAACGGCGGCTGCCACGTGGGGCGACGCCATCGAGGTGCCAGTGTAGCCGCCAATGACGAATTCACCCGTGGGCACCGTGGTGCCTGCATTGATGACCTGGAAGATATAGCCCTTGGGGTCACCATCCACATCTCCGCCGCCACCCGGTGCGGACAGGTCTACGCGGCTGCCCCAACTGGAATAGCTGGCCTTGCCACCGGTTGATCGGGTTGCGCCCACACTGATGACGCCACTGCATGACGACATCGTGTAAGTACCGGCATCGGCATTGGAGTTGCCGGCGGCCACGACGATGGTGGCACCCAGGCTATCGGCCTGGTTGATCGCATCCTGGTACACCTGTGGGCAGGTATCCGGCCCTGAGCTGCCGAGGCTCATGTTGATGACTTCGGCCGGGTTGGGGTTGACCGGCAGGCCCTCCACGGTCGCGCCAGCGGCCCACAGGATGCCATCGGCGATATCGCTGCTGTAGCCACCGCAGGAGCCGAGCACACGCACGGGCAGGATCTTGGCGTTGTGGGCAAGCCCGGCCAGTCCAGAGCCGTTGTTGGTGACCTGGGCAATCGTGCCTGACACATGGGTCCCGTGCCAGGAACTGGCGCGCGCCGGATGGCCCCCGGCACCCAACTGCGTGCAGTAATCAGCCTCAACCCAGTCACCTTGGTCCCAGCCGCCTGCCACGCGCGCGTCCGACTCACGACGCGAGATGAGGTGGTCGGAAATCATGTCATAGCCGGGCAGCACGTTCGCCGCCAGGTCGGGCGTGTTCTGCACCACGCCGGTATCGACCACGGCTACCACTACCCCCGCACCGGTCGACCGTTCCCACGCCTGCTCGGCGCGCACGCCGCCGGTTGCATCATTGAAGTTCCACTGGAGGGTGCCGTACTGGGGGTCATTGGGCACCATGCGCGGCTGCACCAGCCCTGGCGCGGTGTCCAGTGCGCGGTAGAGCTTGTCTACCTGGACCGATGCAACGCCGGGTTCGGCCGCCAGTTCGCGCACGAAGTTGGCTGACTCGGCAGCGTTGAGCGCTCGCGAGGTCCGCACCACGTACCATCCCGGTACGCCCATGCCGCGCATGATCGTGGCTGTAGCCGCCGAACGTCCTGCGCTGCTCGCCGTGGCTGCCACCGCCCTGTTGATTCCAGCGCGGCTGCTCGAACTGGCCAGCGAGTTGCTGAGCACGCTGCGTGCCTGGCTGCTGCGGTTGGTCATTTTCACGATGAAACGCTGGCCGGGAGCCGCACTGCTGGCAGCAGTGGCGGGTAGTTCGCGCGTGATGACTTTGCTTGTGTTGAGCTTCGGCGCAGCATGCGCACCGGTGCTGGCCAGCAGAAGGATGGAGGCAATGGCGGCGGCCAGGGATGTGTTGACGGACATGGAACGACTCCTGATGATCTGGAAAGGGAAGGCTGCACAAGGTCAAGCGCGCGCATGAAGCGCGCGCATGGTCACAGGTCGATACCGAAGCCGATACCCGCCGACGATTCGCTGCCACTGAAGGCACCGCCCAGGCTGAACGAAGCGCGTTCGCCGACTTTCCTGGCATAGCCGATGGACAGCGCCTTTTCACTGCTCTGGAAACCCGCGCCCACTGCGATTCGACCGCGCTCACTCTGCGTGCCGGACGCGTTGGTGGCCATGTTCAGCATGGCTGCACTCATCGCCCCCTGACGATCCAGGCGCCGATCCACGGCATTGAACCGGCGGTCGACGCCGTTGCGGTAGGTCGTGAAGTCGTCATCCCACGCAGCAAAGCGCGAATCGGTGTAGGCCTTGGAATCAGCCACACCGCGCTGCACCTGGCCGACGTTGGCAGCATCGGTGGTGCGCACGCCATCGGCCACATGGGTGATCTGCCGTTCGTTGCCGGTGCTGCCCACCGAAACGGTGTTGGCACGGTCGGCCACCGCGCCCTGGCCCAGGGCCACGGCACCTTCGGCTGTGACCGAAGCGCCCTGGCCGATGGCGGTGCCGGACGCAGCCGTTACCGTGGCCGATTCGCCAACCGCCACCGCGTTGGTTGAAGACGCACTGATGCTGGTATTGGCACCTACCGCGGTACTGCCGTCGGCACGAACATCGGCATTGGCACCCAAGGCGGTATCGTTGGGGCCGTGCGCATAGGCTGCGCCGCCCACGGCCAGGCCATTCTCACCGTTGGCCGTTGCCCCTGCGCCCACCGCAACGGCATTGGTACCCTCGCCAACCGTCGCTTGACCGGGTCCGCCGACCGCTACCGTTCCGGCCTCGCCGGTGATTTCGGCCGTGCGCTTGATCTGGGTCAACTGCGAATTGATGGCCGCAAACGTATCGCTGAAGGTGCTGTAGGTCGCGCCCTGGATGGTGTAGGCCGGCAGGGATATCGCACCGGTGGACGACAGGGCCGCGCCGCCGCCAACAATGGCGACCGTCGACTGCAGGGCTGCGAACAACTGACCGCCATTGATGGCCTGCAGGCTGCCCGCTGCAATGGCACCCCCTCGTAGATTGGATACGAGCGTGCCGTCAGCACCGGCCAAGGTCAGCGACTGCAGGTCGTCCTGGTCGTAGACCACCGCGCGGGCACTGAGGCTGCCCAGCCCGGCGGCAACAGAATCAAGCTGCGCCTTGTTGACTGCATCGGTGGCCTCGGTACCTGCGGCGACATTGGTGATCTGCCGCTCCTGGCCCGTGGCTCCCACCGACACAGTGTTGTCGCGGGTGGCAACCGAGTTGGCACCCAGCGCCACCGCGTTGTTGACGATCTGCGTATGGCCATCGACAAAGTCCGGACTGCCGGCGCTGGCATTGGCACCGATGGCGATCGATTGGTTGCCATAGACCTGGGCACCGGTTCCGATGGCAACGCTGTTATCGAACAGGACCGGCGTGTCGCCCCAGTAGTCGCCGCGCCAGGTCATCGCATCGCCGATGGCAATGCTGCCTTCGCCCGCCGCCCATGCCTTGCTGCCCAGCGCAGTGCTGGATGCCTGCAGTGCAAATGCCGCATCGCCGATTGCGGTGGCGCCTTCACTCGCGGCAAAGGTGTTGCTGCCGAGGGCCATGGTCCGGTCCGCAGTGGCCCGCGCACCGGAACCAAAGGCATTGGAGAACTCGCCCGTTGCCTGCGCACGATCACCCACGGCCAGCGCATCGTAGGCGGTAGCCTGTGCGCGGTAGCCCACGGCGATGGCACGGATCTCGCTGGCTGCTGACAACGCGCCCACTGCAATCGTCTGGTTCTGGGTAGCCTGTGCCCCGGCCCCCAGGGCGGTCGACAGCGCTCCGGTGGCCTCGGTGGACTTCAACAAGATGCCGGGCGTGCCACCGTACTGGTCCTCCAGATCGTCAGCGATTCCACCCACGGCGACGCTGGACTTTCCGGCACCGACCGCGCCGGCACCGTTGGCCACCGAGAAATCGCCTTCGGCAAGCGCACCCGCGCCGACCGCCGTGGACGCCACGCCGGTGGCGGTCGTCTGCTGCAGCAGGACAACGCCGTTATCAGGGTTGTTGATCGAGTAGTCCACATCCAGCAATCCGCCGATGGCCGTGGAGGATTGGCCCACCGCCAGCGCCTCCTGGCCGACGGCCGTGGCATGGTCTGCGTATGCAGTACTGCCGGCGCCGAACGCGCTGGCGCCGGTGCCCACCGCTGAAGCGGCCTCGCCTGCTGCCGTGGTATCGACGCCGTCGGCGTACGCGCCGGCATCACTTCCGCCGCCGCCGTTTGCGATGAAGTAGGTCAGGTCGGGGTCGGCGGCGGCCGGCGCGGCCGACACCACATTGGCGCGCTGCACGGGGACCGCCTGCGTACCAAGGGCCATTTCCACTGCCGATGCCAGTGCCGACAGCGGCAGGAGCGCCAGCCCCGAACACAACAGGGCCCCTGCTACATGCCTGCGTGCCGAGCCTGTTGCCGATGCCCCGCGCGATGGGACTGCCACGCCTGCGCAGGCCGCGCCTTCCAACGTACCGTCGTTACGATTCATTACCCTGTCCTCAGTGAATGGCGTTTGCCGGGCGCACCCCTGGCCCGGCATCGCGCATGAATGATTAAGCGATGCGTTGCCTTTGCCGTGTCATGTTCATCGGCTAAAGGACCCCTTGCGGATTCGACCGTACTGGGCGCCGCCGAGGCTTGTCGACCGCAACTTCTCGCGAGAAGATCACCGAATCCTCACATCCGGGATCTGCCCCATGCTACGCCCCGCACTGCACTGGTTGGACCAAGCACCTGTGCGTGATCCCGTTGATCGCCGCAATGCGCGGGTTGTGCAGGCCCTGCTGATTTTCATGGGCATCACCATTCCGGTCATGCTCGGCATTGCGGTCTGGATGACCCTGCCCTACTTCGCACAGGGCGACGTGCATTGGTCTACCTATGCGTCGCTGGGGATGAGTGCGAGCGTGGCGATCAGCGCGTGGCTGGGCCTGCTGTTGATACGACGTGGTGCATTCCGCGTGGCGGTGCAGTGGGTGATTGCCGTGATGCTGCTCGTCTCGACGGTGAACCTGGCGGTGAATGGCCTGCAGCGGCAGGCGCCTGACCAGCTTGCGCAGATGCTGGTGCTGATCCTCAGCGGTCTGGTGCTGGGTCGCAGAGCGCTGTGGACCACCTGGTGCGTGCTGGTGCTGGGGGTGGCCCTGGGTGCCGGTCGTGACGCCATCGCACATACCTCCGGCACGGCGGCCCAGGCCTTCTTCAACATTCTGCCGCTGGGGTTCAGCTACCTGCTGGTGGCGCTGCTGATCGACAGGACGACCGAGGCGCTGCGCGAAACGCTGCGCGAATCCAATGCACGTGGCGAACGCCTGGCCGAGGAAATGCTGCAGCGTGAGAAAACCCACGCGCAGCTGATCCATGCACAGAAGAAGGAAATCGCTGAGCGCATGGCGACCGGCATGGCGCACGATTTCAACAACATTTTCGCGATCATTGCCGGGTTTTCCGCGCAGCGCCACAACGATGACGGGGGCAGCCATGCTGCGCGTGCTGCGGAACTGCATGGCGCGCTGGAGTCGGTTGAGGAGTCGGCACGGCGCGGCATGGCCATCAGCCGCCGCCTGCTGCGTTTCAGCCGTTCCGATGTCCGATCCCCGCAGTGGTTCGACGTCGATGAAGCCATCGGGATGCTGCAGGGCATGCTGCGCCAGTTGCTGGGGCCTGAAGTACAGTTGTCGCTGGAAGGAGGTGCGCAGTCGGCGCAGGTCATGATGGACCGCAGCGAGTTCGAGCTGATGCTGCTGAACATTGCATCCAACGCCGGCGACGCGATGGACGGCTCCGGTCAGTTCCGCATCACGACTGCGTTCGAGCAGGACGGTGTGACCATCACTCTGCAGGACAACGGACATGGCATGCCAGCGCATGTGGCCGAGCGTGTTTTCGAACCGTTCTTCAGCACCAAACCGGCCGACTCCGGTACCGGGTTGGGCATGGCGGTCGTGCGTGAGTTGGTCGATTACGCCCAGGGCAGCATTGCGGTGGAAAGCGCGGTCGCGGTGGGTACTACCTATCGGATGCGTCTGCCCGCCGTCCGCGGGGGTCCAGGCAGTAGCCCCGGCCATGCACCGAGGTGAGGGGAAGATCCAAACCGCAGCGCTTGCGGACTTTGCTGCGCAGGCGATGGATCATTGAATCCAGCCGGTGATCATCGAAATCCTCCGACCGGTCGGCCAATGCATCGCATAGTTGCTCGCGGCTGACCAGCACCTTGGCGGCGGCGAACAACCGCCCACAGATGCTGCGTTCGCTTGCGGTCAGCGCTGCTGCAGTGCCGTTGGGTGCCAACAGGCTCCAGCCATCTTCGGCCAGCGACCATTGTTCACTGTTGTCGCGGTTCACGCCGCGCACAGGCACGCTGAGGCGTCGGGCCAGACTATGCAGCGCCGCCGACAACAGATCCAGTTCGATGGGCTTGGAAAAGAACGCATCGGCCCCTTCGGACAGCCCCCGGATCCGGTCGACCACATCGGCACGACTGGTCAGCATGATGATGCCGACATGCGGCAGTTGCAGCCGTAATTGCCGGGCCACGCTGAAGCCGTCTCCGTCGGGCAGGCCAACGTCGAGCACCAGCAGGTCGACCGGGTGCGAGGCCACGCCAGCCAGGAAGGCCTCGACCGTGCCATACCCCACTGCGTCGAACCCATACCTGATCAGGCCCGGCACGACAATGCGATCACGCAAGGCCGGCTCATCTTCAAGCACCGCTACCCGGATGCTGGTACGAAGTGTGTCGCCCATCGAGACTCTCTTCAACACTGGATGGATTTGATGGTACCCCGTTGAACATGGCGGTCACAGCCGCTGGTCGAAACCCTCAGGCGCGCGGCGCATCAGCCGGATCGGAACCTCATCGCCGCGACATTGCTGATTTCGCCCGACTTCATGGAACCCAGGACAATGGATTCAAGCCCAGGCGGTCAGACCACAATTCGTCGATTGGAGGGCGTGGTCTGGGCAGCATTTGACTCACACGGCACGGACGTTGCAGAACAAGGCGGGAAAAAACCATGCCGTTCTCCCCTCCACGCCCTGGCATGGCCTCCCTGTTCCACCGCTTCGGGCAAGGCCAACGACCCTGATGCTGCCTTTCGCCCGCGCGCGCGGCTGAGCATACTCCCTGCATGATCAACTCCCAACGACTCCGGAGCCACCTGCTCACCCAGATGCGCAGCGAAGCGTGGCGCCGCCGCGCTGCGTTATGGATCGGCGCGGTGGCGGTGGCCCTGGTGGCCATCCTGTTCGCCAAGGCCAGTGACGCAGCCTTCAGTCTGTTCCGCCGCGTGATCGAGCATTCGCCCTGGTGGGCGCTGCTGCTCACGCCCGGCATCTTCGCGCTGCTTGCGTGGCTGACCAGCGGCGCGCTGCGCCCCACCCGTGGCAGCGGCATCCCGCAGGTCATCGCCGCTCTGGACAAGCCCGATGAGGCATTCAGGAAGACCAACCTGTCCCCGGCGGTGTCGGCCGGCAAACTGCTGCTGACTTCACTGTCATTGCTGGGGGGTGCCTCGGTCGGCCGCGAAGGCCCCACCGTGCACGTGGGTGCCAGCCTGATGTACCTGTTTGGCCGCTGGTTCGGCTTCAAGGATCCGCGCGAACTTTCCCACTTCCTGCTGGCCGGCGGTGCCGCCGGTATCGCGGCGGCGTTCAACACGCCGCTGGCGGGCATCGTGTTCGCCATCGAGGAACTGAGCGGCCGCTTCGAGCATCGCTTCTCCGGCACGCTGCTGACGGCGGTGATCGTGGGCGGCGTGGTGTCGCTGGGGCTGCTGGGCAACTACACCTACTTCGGCCACGTCAGCGCGCGGCTGCCGCTTGGGCAGGGCTGGCTGGCCATCCTGCTGTGCGGCGTGGTGGCCGGCCTGCTGGGTGGGCTGTTCGCGCGCATGGTGCTGGCCAGCGTGGCCGGGCGCCCGCGGTGGCTGGGCAGGCTGCGGCAGCGCCATCCGGTGCTGCTGGCAGCCGGCTGTGGCCTGGTGGTCGTCGGCCTGGCGCTGGTGTTCGGCGACGGTGCGTTCGGTACCGGCTACGAACAGGCACGCAGCCTGGTGCAGGGGCAGGCGGTGGTCGGCCATGAGTTCGGGCTGATGAAGCTGATGGCCAACCTGGCTTCGTACATCGCCGGCATTCCGGGTGGACTGTTCTCACCCGCGCTGGCGGTAGGCGCCGGGCTCGGCCACAACCTGGCCGTGCTGATGCCCGGCGTGGACCCGCGCGCGTTCGTGCTGCTGGGCATGTGCGCCTATCTCACCGGGGTGACCCAGGCGCCGCTGACCTCGGCGGTCATTTCGCTGGAACTGACCGACAGCGGCGATCTGCTGCTGCCGATCCTGGCCACGGTGCTGATCGCACGCGGCGTGTCCGGGCTGGTCTGCCGGGTGCCGATCTATCGTGGTCTCGCTGAACAGCTGTTGCCCGTGCAGCCCCCTGAACCGGTTGGCAGTGCCCAGAATGAACGGTCGTGATGGACACCGATATCGGCTCCCCCCCCCCCGCTTGAACTGATCTGGTAGCCGCCAACCTTGGTTGGCGCGCCCCAGCTGCACGGCCGACCACGATCGGCATCTACCAGAGCGATGTCGGCGCCGTGCTGCTACAGCGCGCACAGCTGAATTTGCGGCAAATTGAAGCTGACTGCACGTTCTTCACAGTGCCTGCACGTCCGCCAACTGCAGCTGAAAACGCATTCATGGAACTAACAAAAAGCCCGCTATATTCCAGACTCCCCAGACGAAGGAGGGAGTGCAATGACCCTTTCCACGCAGCACCTGAAGATCGCCCGTCCCCTTGGCGTCGCCATTCTGGCCCTCAGCCTTGGCGCGTGCGCCAGCTACAAGGAAGACTTCGCGAAGGTCAACTCACGTCTCGACGCACTCGATGTGAAAGTGCAGGGCGCGGCGCAGAGCGCCGAGTCTGCCAACCAGTCCGCACAGCAGGCCAACCAGCGCCTGGACCAGATCGAAGGTCGCGTGCAGAGGCTGGAAACCGCTCCCCGCCGTACTCCGCGCGGCTGAAGCTGAATTGGGAGCCAGTGGCTGCAACGGCCACTGGCTCCCTGGAACGACGGTCTTCAATTGAGGAATCGCGCCATCCGTACGTACACCTTCTCCGCATTCCGCACTGCCTGCACCGCACTGAGCCTTGCGCTGGCACTGGCGTGCACCGGCGTGGCCAGCGCCAAGGGCGCCAGGGGTGCCGCTGCACAACCCACCGCTGCCGTCGATGAGCTGCCGCAGGGCCAGGAAGTGTCCGGGACGGTGATCGAACTTGCCGGCTGGGTGGTCGCCAGCAACGACAGCGAAGGCTATCCCTTCGCGATCATGGACAAGGCCGCTGCACAGGTCCTGATCTTCGGTGGTGACGGCAAGCTGCGCGGCGCGGCTCCGGCGCTGTTCGGTTCGGCCAAGGGCGATCACTCCGCCCCGAACGTGGCCAAGCTCGCCCTGAGCGCGATTCCCGGCCACGACCGCACTACGCCCGCAGGCCGTTTCATTGGTGGCTACGGTCCATCCGACGACGCCGGCCGCGTGTTGTGGGTGGACTACGATTCGGCCGTCTCGATGCACCCGCTGCCGCCGGGCACCCCGAAAGAGAAGCGCGCCGAGCGGCTGGCAACGCCGACGCCGGACGACAACCGCGTCACCCACGGCTGCATCAACGTCAGCGCCAATTTCTACGAGCAGGTGGTCCAGTCCACGTTCGAGAAGGGCGGCGTGTTCTACGTGCTGCCGGACAAGGACTCGCTGGAAAAGACCTTCCCTGCGTTCGCGCAGAGCCGCGCGAAGGCGGAACATGACGACAGCAAGGACGCGCGCTCGGCCAGCAAGTAGGGCGTGCGCGCGCTCTGATTACAAACGTGTGCCGGCGACCGAACGCTGCCGGTACTGCGCCAGCCAGTCCAGCGACGGCGCGATGCCGCCGAACGGGAAGAAGTGCGGGCTGACCGGACCGTGCGTTTCACTGAGACCACCCACCAGGTGATCGACAAACACATCCGGCCCCGCCGTGCCCAGCAGCCGGCCGATGGAGATGCCATACCGCGCCAGCATCGCTGCGCTTGCGCCCACGCCACACATCGCCGCATAGCGCAGCAGCCGCGTCACGCTGGCCGGACCGGGCACGCCCACCAGCACCGGATGGCCGATGCCACGCGCACGCAGTGCATCCAGCCACGCCAGAACGATGTCAGCGTCAAAGGCGAACTGGGTGATGATCTTCGGTGCCATGCCACGCGCCTGGATGGACTGGCACTTGCGTTCCAGCACCTGCCAGCGCTCGGCGTCACTCATCAGCGGATGGCCTTCCGGGTGCCCGCCCACGGCAACCACCTTGATGCCTGCACGTTCCAGCAGGCCGGTCTCGATGAGGGATGCACTGTCGGCAAACGGCCCGGCTGGCGTGGCCAGATCACCGGCAATCAACAGGCACTGCTCGACACCGGCCTCGCCCACCGCACGCGCGATGAAGCGTTCCAGCGCGGCCTGCGAACCGATGCGGCGCGCGGACAGGTGTGGCATCGGCTGCAGGCCCAGCGCACGCACCGTGCGTGCTGCGGCCAGCCGCGCATCGTCGTCTTCGCTGGCCAGATAGGGAATCGAGATCATCGTTCCCGGGGCGATGCGAGCCGCCTCGGCAATCAGCGCGGGCATGGCCTTCGCGCTCACTTCCAGCGAACAGGCATCGATGAAGGCACGCGCACCGCGCCCGGATGCTGCGGACATCACTCGCCCCCGCGCAGCGTGCCGGCGCTGGAACTGGCTCGCGCCAGTTCGACGAACGCCTGCAGGTAATCGATGCCGGTGTCCGCCTCGCGCGCGCCCAGGTAGATCTGCTTGGGGATGCCCTTGGCCCCCAGCCGCACCGGCACCACGTCCATCCGCGTCGCATACTCTTCCACCAGCCAGCGCGGCATGGCCGCCACGCCGCGGCCGCTGGCCACCATCTGCATCATGATGTCGGTGGTTTCGATGGCCTTGTGGCGGCGCGGGGTAACCCCGGCCGGCAGCAGGAACTGGTTGTAGATGTCCAGGCGCTCGAACGGCACCGGGTAGCTGATCAGCACTTCCTGGGTCAGCTGGCGCGGCTTCACGTAGTCCGCCTTGGCCAGTGCGTGGTTCTTCGCCACTACCAGCACCTGCTCGTAATCGAACACCGGCACGAACGTCAGGCCCGGCTTGAGCAGCGGGTCGGGCGTCACCAGCAGGTCGATCTCGTAGCCGAACAGGGCGCCGATGCCACCGAACTGGAATTTCTGCTTCACGTCCACATCCACGTCCGGCCACGCTGCCAGGTAGGGCGAGACGATCTTCAGCAGCCATTGGTAGCAGGGGTGGCATTCCATGCCGATGCGCAGCGAGCCGCGCTCGCCCTGGGCGAACTGGCCCAGCCGCTCTTCGGCCAGGTCCAGCTGCGGTAGTACCCGGTTGGCCACCGCCAGCAGGTACTGGCCGGCCTGGGTCAGGCGCAGGCTGCGGCCTTCGCGCAGCCAGACATCGGTACCCAGCTGCTGCTCCAGCTTCTTCATGCTGTGGCTCAGGGCTGACTGGGTCAGGTTGAGCACACCGGCTGCGGCGGTCAGCGAGCCCTGCAGTTCGACCTGCTGCACGATGCTCAGGTGGATTCGTTCCAGCATGTCGATGAATCCCACTCATGGATGTGTGAAGTAAAACCATTTTACGTCATGGGAAGGCCTGTCTAGGATCGGGTCATGCTTTCTCCCCACCGCCCCCTCCGTATCGTCGCCGTCTCCGGCGGCCTGCAGCGCCCCTCGCGGGCCGCCACCCTGTGCGAACACCTGCTGGACCTGCTGGGTGAGCACGTGCCGAGCGAGCCGCACCTGATCGAACTGGGGCAGCTGGCCCCGCAGCTGGCCGGTGCGCTGTGGCGCTCGCAGCTGCCCGAGGCCGCCGAACAGGCCTTGGCCACGGTCGAGCAGGCCGACGTGCTGGTGGTCGCCACGCCGGTCTACCGCGGCTCCTACACCGGCCTGTTCAAGCACTTCTTCGATTTCATCCACCAGGATGCGCTGGTCGACACCCCCACCCTGCTGGCCGCCACCGGCGGCAGTGAGCGCCACGCGCTGATGATCGACCACCAGCTGCGGCCGCTCTTCAGCTTCTTCCAGGCCCGCACCCTGCCGCTGGGCGTCTACGCCACCGACAAGGACTTCGCCGAGGGCCGCGTGCACGACGAGGCCCTGCTGCAGCGCGCACGCCTGGCCGTGCAGCGGGCGCTGCCGTTGCTGGCGCTGTCCCACCGCCCAGCGCCTGTGCGCGCCGAAACCGCCGACGCCCTTTAAGTCACCGGAATGCCGCCATGACCACCGAAAACTTCACCTTCCGCATCACCCGCATCCCGTTCAACGAGGATTACCAGCCGGCCGACGGTACGCGCATCACCACCAACTTCGCCAACCTGGCACGGGGTGCCTCGCGGAAAGAGAACCTGCGCAACACCTTGGGCATGATCAACAACCGCTTCAACGATCTGGCGCACTGGGACAACCCGAATGCCGATCGCTACGCAGTCGAGCTGGACATCATCTCCGTGGAGATGCACATCGATGGCGCAGAGGAAAGTGATCCGTTCCCGCTGATCGAAGTGCTGCGCCCGACCATTGTCGATACGCACACCGGCACGCGCACTGCAGGCATCGTCGGCAACAACTTCTCCTCCTACGTGCGCGACTACGATTTCAGCGTCGTGCTGCCAGCCAGCAACGAGGGCAGGGCCACGTTCGGCATCCCCGAGGGTTTCGGCGACCTCCACGGCAAGCTGTTCAAGCATTTCCTGGATTCAGATGCCTACCGCGCCAACTTCAGCAAGGCACCGGTCATCTGCATCAGCGTGTCCAGCAGCAGGACCTACCACCGCACTGAAAACCAGCACCCCATCCTCGGCGTGGAATACCGTCAGGATGAGGTCTCGCCCACCGACCAGTACTTCGACAAGATGGGCCTGCAGGTGCGCTACTTCATGCCGCCGGGCAGCGTCGCGCCGCTGGCGTTCTACTTCCAGGGCGACCTGCTGGGTGATTACTCGAACCTGGAACTGATCGGTACCATCAGCACCATGGAAGCGTTCCAGAAGATCTACCGCCCGGAGATCTACAACGCCAATTCCGTGGCCGGCAAGGTCTACCAGCCCAGCCTGAAGCACCAGGACTATTCTTCCACGCGCATCGTCTACGACCGCGAAGAGCGCAGCCAGCTGGCCGTCAAACAGGGCCGGTTCACCGAAGAACACTTCATCAAGCCGTACCGCGCGGTGCTTGAGCAGTGGGCTGCCCGCTGATCCCTCGCTTCTCCCTCCCACAGGACACAAGACCCCGCACACGATGAAGAAACTACTGCCCACCTCCACCGCCGGCAGCCTGCCCAAGCCCTCCTGGCTGGCAGAGCCCGAAAAGCTCTGGTCGCCCTGGAAACTGCAGGATGACGTACTGGCCGAAGGCAAGCGGGACGCGCTGTTGTTGGCGCTGCAGGAACAGCAGCTTGCCGGCATCGACATCGTCAGCGACGGCGAACAGACACGGCAGCATTTCGTCACCACATTCATCGAACACCTGGACGGTGTGGACTTCGACAAGCGCGAGACCGTGCGTATCCGCAACCGCTACGACGCCAGCGTGCCGACCGTGGTCGGTGCCGTGAGCCGCCCGAAGCCGGTGTTCGTCGAAGATGCGAAGTTCCTGCGCAGCAAGACCACACAGCCGATCAAGTGGGCCCTGCCTGGCCCCATGACCATGATCGACACGCTGTACGACGCGCACTACAAGAGCCGCGAGAAGCTGGCGTGGGAATTTGCGAAGATCCTCAACGAGGAAGCGAAGGAATTGGAAGCGGCCGGCGTGGACATCATCCAGTTCGACGAACCCGCCTTCAACGTGTTCTTCGACGAAGTGAACGATTGGGGCGTGGCGACCCTGGAACGCGCGATTGAAGGGCTGACGTGCGAAACCGCCGTTCACATCTGCTATGGCTACGGCATCAAGGCGAACACCGACTGGAAGCAGACACTGGGTTCGGAATGGCGCCAGTACGAGGAATCGTTCCCGAAGCTGCAGGAATCCAGCATCGACCTGATCTCACTGGAGTGCCACAACTCGCACGTGCCGATCGACCTGATCGAGCTGGTGCGCGGCAAGAAGGTGATGGTCGGTGCCATCGACGTGGCGTCGAGCACGGTGGAAACGCCCGAGGAAGTGGCCAACACGCTGCGCAAGGCGCTGCAGTTCGTCGATGCCGACAAGCTCTACCCCTGCACCAACTGCGGCATGGCGCCACTGTCGCGTAGCGTGGCGCGCGGCAAGCTGCGCGCGCTGAGTGCCGGCGCGCAGATCGTACGCGAGGAACTGGCCGGCCGATGACGGTGGTAGAGCCGAGCATGGGCCCGGCTCTACACGGGAATTCCGAAGCGTCGACCTTGCTCGACTGCCCGACTGTAGAGCCGAGCCTACGCTCGGCTGATCTGCATCCGGCTGACCGCAGCCGAGCATGGGCTCGGCTCTACACGGGAATTCCGAAGCGTCGACCTTGCTCGACTGCCCAGCTGTAG
>NZ_JBNNHG010000007.1:43176-51782 GCF_050268705.1 Stenotrophomonas sp. NPDC077659
CGCTCGGCTGCCTTGCATCCGCCTGATCGCAGCCGAGCATGGGCTCGGCTCTACACGGGAATTCCGAATCGTCGATCTTGCTCGACTGCCCAACTGTAGAGCCGAGCCTACGCTCGGCTCTACACGGGAATTCCGAAGCGTCGACCTTGCTCGACTGCCCAGCTGTAGAGCCGAGCCTACGCTCGGCTGCCTTGCATCCGCCTGATCGCAGCCGAGCATGGGCTCGGCTCTACAAGGCTTTGCGACCACGGTAGCGCCGGGCCATACCCGACCAACTCCCTCAGTAGTCGTAGCTCACGCTCACCCGCAGCGAGCGCGGTGCCTGCCGCACCGTCGCCGCTCCATACAGCGGGTCAGGCTGGCCCGGGTCCAGCTCGGAATACGGCGATTTCCACAGCGCCACCTGGCTGTTGAACACATTGAACACATCCAGGTTGAAGCCCAATCGCCCCTCAGCGGCTGCGGGCCGGTACGACACGCCCAGATCCAGCTGCTTCAGCCACGGCAGCCGCCCCTGGCTGCCCGGAGGCGCCGGCTGGCCGTTGTAGAAGTGGTAAGCAATGCCATAGCCAGAGGGATCTTCGAAGTCCGGGCCATACGAACCCAGCGCGCTGAACGGCGTACCCGAGATCACCCGCACGTTGGCCGAAACCAGCCATTCCGGGGTCAGCTGGTAGTAGCCGTGCAGCTTGAACTGGTGGGTGTGGTCATTGCTCTGCGGCCCGTTGGTGTGCTCCATCAGCTGGGCGTAATCCCAGGCCTGCGTGGTCGACACCGCGGTCTGGCCGATGCCCGACAGCAGCTGGCCTTCGGTGGTGCCGTAGCTGCGCGACCACGTGTAGTCCGCACGGCCGTACCAGCGGCCATCAAACGGATGTTCCAGCGAGAGGTTTACCGCATAGTAGTTGCGCTTGAACTTCGGGAAACCCATCTCGGCATTGGTCAGCGGCACGCTCACGTAATTGCCGCTGGTGTCGACCAGGTTGAAGGTGTTCGCGCGCCCCGGGTTGATCAGCCAGCAGCTGACCGGATTGCTGTCCTTGGTGACGTTGTAGCCGAGGCTGCTGGCCTTGCCCAGCACCGCATCGATATCGCAGTAGTCATCAACGCCGCTGCGCAGCGCGCGATAGGTCGCTTTCGCGCCGTACACCCAGTCCTGTCCCAGTGCCTTGGTGAAGCCGAGGATGAACTCATCCTGGAAAGACGGCTTGATACCAGAAGTGGCCACCGTCTTCGCATCCGGCAGCAGGCCATAGTTGTTGTTGGACGACACCGCATCGGAGAACTGGGTGAGATCGGTCGGGTAGCCGTTGCTGTCGATGCCGCCGTAGGTGTAGTACGTGGAGGTGGCCAGCGTTGCACCAGCCGCATTGAACGCGGGGTTCAACGGCAGCGCCAGATAGTAGCGGCCCACGTTGCCGAACACCTTGAAGCGGCCGTCGCCGCCGACATCCCAGCTGAAGCCCAGGCGCGGCGCCCACTGCCCGCTGGTCTGCTTGATGTAGGCGTCGCCGTCGCGGTTGTAGTTGGTGAACTGGTCCAGGCGCAGGCCCAGGTTCAGCAGCAGGCGGTCGGTCACCTGCCAGTTGTCCTCGATGTACTGCGCACGCTGCGAAGCGCGCACCGAGGCCAGTGCGCTGTAGATGTACTGCCGCACGTAGTAACCGTCTTCACCATTGCGGATGCCGCCGGTAGCCGGCACGCCCAGCCCGGTATTGATCGGTACGTTCGGGTTGGACTGGCCATAGATCCAGTAGTAGCCATCGGCCGAGGCCACCGAGCCACGGTTGAGCGCACGCGCGTTCTGGTTGTCGATGCCCAGCGTGATGCTGTGGTCGCCCCACACGTAGTTCGCGTCCAGGCGCAGGTTGTTGCTGCGGTTTCCACGCGCCGGATCAACCAGCAACGAGGTGGTCTGCGCGTTGGTGATCGGCGTACCACCGTTGAGTGCCGGATTCTGCAGGTTGGCGCTGTTGATGTAGGTCAGGCTGCCGTTGTAGGCCGGGTTGCCGATGTAGTCATCGGTCTTCATCTCGCCGTACTGCGCACTCACCGTGAGCCGGTCAGTCAGGTAGCCGGTGTACTTGGCCGTCCACAGATCGCCGCCGGTCTTGGTGGTGTCTTCCTTGCCGCGCTGTGCGCCTCGGGCCAGCGTGTCGTAGTCGTAGGCGAAGATGTCGCCGCGGAAGACATTGCGGCTGGACGCACCGGTCAGCTCCAGCAGGTGGTTGTCGGTAATGTTCCAGTCCAGCTTTGCGTACCAGCGCGGGCGGTTGTACTCATACTTCGAGTACGAGTTGGTCGCCTCGACATTCTTCACGTCGGTGCCCTCGCGGCGCTCCAGCTCGTAGGAGCCGAAGAAGAACAGTTTGTCTTCAATCAGCGGGCCGCCGGCGTAGATGCTCTGCGTAGTCACCCACTCGCGGTCCTTGCTTTCCGGCGAATACAGCGCGCCATTGCCGGGGTAACGCACGTCGTCCTTGTCCGAGCGCGTCGAGGCCGGTTCCCAGGTGAACTGCCCGCCGAAGTGCCAGTCGTTGGTGCCGCGCTTGCCCACCGCATTGATGACGCCGCCGTCCGAGCGGCCGTACTTGGCACTGTAGCCGCCGGTATAGATTTCCTGCTGGTCGATGCTGCCATAGGGCAGGGTCAGGCCGCCCAGGCCGCGCAGTGGGTCAGTACTGTTGAAGCCGTTGATGTAGTACGCGTTCTCCGCCGCCGACGAGCCGCCAAAGCTGACCAGCTGCGCACCGGTCGGACCGGCATAGCTGCCGTTGCCACCGTTGCCGACCACACCCGGTGCAAGCTGCGCGATGGCCTCGGCAGAGCGCCCAAGCGGCAGGCGCTGCAGCTGCTCGGCGGTGATGACCGTTCGCGAATCGACGCTGCTGACGTCGATGGCAGCGGCTGCGCGATCCGCACTGACCTGTACGCCATCCAGGCGCGTGACCTCGCCGAACGAGACCTCGGTGCTGGTGCCCACGGTCAGCGCAACGCCCTCTCGGGTCTGCAGCACGTTGCCATCGGCGTCGCGTGCTTCCACCACATAGCGGCCCAGTGGCAACTGGCTGATGGTGTAGCGGCCACGCGCATCCACCGTCACCTCGCGGGTGAGGCCGGTATCGCTGCGGACGAAGATGCGCTGGGCGGAAGGAGGTGCCAGGCCGGCGATGGCGCCGGTGGTGGACTGGGCATGCAGGGCGGGGGACGCGGTGGCAAGCAACACCGCCAACGCCAGCAATCGCGGGCGCAGTAAGGAACGAGTTGTCGTCATCGTGGGGCGTACGGGTAGTGGGGGAAGCGCCGCCTGCGCGCCGCGATGGGCGTGCCAGACATTGCAGGTTCATTAACCCCGCTCACGGCCCGATGCTGAAATGCCGGGTGGTTATGTACTGCTGGCCGATGGCGATACCGATGCGGCGTCAGCCGGCGGACCCCGGCCTGCCGGGCGCACCCTGCGGCGCACAGAGGCTAGACTGCAGATCGATGCCAGGGACAGAAAGGTCGCTCAGATGCAGACGCACAAGGACGTGAACCAGCACCGCGACCATCGTGTTGGATGGATTCTGTTTGGCGCGGCATCGCTGCTGGTGATGTTCCTGTCCGTGGCATTGGCAGTCTACCTGTCCACGGTTCCGAAACCGTGGCGGGAAGGCAGCCGTACCGTGGGGCAGACCTGTACGCAGGGCTTCAGAAGTTCCCCACAGACGCCAGGTGGCGCGTCTATCGAGGTGGCGTCAGACCGCACGAAGACTTGCGGCTATGCCTATGCGATCCAGACGGGCGGCGTGGGTACGCAGTACGTGCTCACGCTGGATGAGACCGAGGTCGATGCCGGATCGACGGTTGATGTGACGCTCACCGCCTATGATGGCTGGCGCACGCAGCACCAGGTCCGCCGCAGCATCCAGGGCCCGGCAAGGCTGCGGGGCGTGCAGCTGGCGGTGGATGTATCGCCGCGCACCACCCTGGTCGAAGTTTCCACCTCGATCCACGGGGGTGGCCGATATGCCCTGCAGGGCGTCACCTTGCAGCCCTCGACAGGACCGCGCCCTGCACAGTGATCCGGTAGCGGGACGCGGCGGTGTTACGCCCTGCTTTGCCGTGCAAGTTCCTTTGCCAGGAACGGCGCCGTCCTGCTGCCTTTCACACGCGCGACCTGATCCGGCGTACCCTTCGCCACGATGCCGCCGCCCGCCGCGCCTGCGCCCGGCCCGACATCGATCACCCAGTCCGCCTGCGCCACCGCGCGCATGTCGTGCTCGATCATCACCACCGTGTTTCCCGCCTCCACCAGGCGCTGCAGCTGCACCATCAAGCGGTCCGCGTCCGATGCGTGCAGGCCGGTGGTGGGTTCATCCAGTATGTACAGGCTGCGCCCGCGCTGACTGCGCTGCAGTTCGGTGGCCAGCTTGATGCGTTGCGCCTCGCCGCCTGAGAGCTCGGTGGCCGGCTGGCCCAGCCGCAGATAGCCCAGGCCGATGTCCTGCAGCAGGTGCAGCGGGCGCGCGATGGCCTCTTCCGCGCCAAAGAACGTATGCGCTTCGTCCACCGTCATCTGCAGCACCTGGGCGATGTTGCAATCATTCCACAATACTTTCAGCGTGGCCTCGTTGTAGCGCGCACCGTGACAGGTGGGGCACGGCGCATAGACGCTGGGCATGAACAGCAGTTCGACACTGACGAAGCCTTCGCCTTCGCAGGTTTCGCAGCGGCCCTTGGCCACGTTGAAGGAGAAGCGCCCTGCATTGAATTTTCGACGGCGCGCTGCAGGCGTCGCAGCAAACAGCTTGCGCACGTGGTCGAACAGCCCGGTGTAAGTAGCCAGGTTGGAACGCGGCGTGCGGCCGATGGGCTTCTGGTCCACCTGCACGACCCGCTGGATGGCATCGACATCGCCGCCCAGCCGGCCGCGCGTTGCTTCAATCACCGTGGGGCCACCGGTCGGTGCGCTTTCGGCGGCATCGTCCATCGGTTCGTGGCCCAGGTGCAGCAGCATCAGCTCCGGCAGGGCCTGCGCCATCAGGCTGGATTTGCCCGATCCGGAAATGCCGGTCACCGCGGTCAGCAGCCCCAGCGGCACCTGCACATCCACGCCGCTCAGGTTGTGGCGGTGGATAGCCTGCAGCTGCAGCCAGCTTTCCGCGCTGCGTTGCCGGCTGGCGGGCGCAGGTACCTGGTCGAACAGATAGCGGGCCGTGCGCGAGTCCGCAACCTGGCGCAGGCCCTCGGGCTGGCCACTGTAAAGAACGCGCCCACCGTGCTCGCCCGCCTCCGGGCCCACA
This sequence comes from Stenotrophomonas sp. NPDC077659, assembly GCF_050268705.1. NCBI lineage: Bacteria > Pseudomonadati > Pseudomonadota > Gammaproteobacteria > Lysobacterales > Lysobacteraceae > Stenotrophomonas > Stenotrophomonas sp. NPDC077659. The sequence goes on from NZ_JBNNHG010000007.1 coordinate 48,462, forward strand.
TCCACCAGCCACTGCGCGCGGCGCATCAGCTCCAGATCATGCTCGACCACGAACACCGAATTGCCGCCGTCACGCAGCCGGTCCAGCGCGTCGTACAGCGCCTTGCTGTCGGCGGGGTGCAGGCCCGCCGAGGGCTCATCGAGCACATACAGCACGCCGAACAGCAGCGAGCTCAACTGCGTGGCCAGTCGCAGGCGCTGCAGTTCACCCGCTGACAGCGTCGGCGTTGCGCGATCCAGAGACAGATAACCCAGGCCCAGGCCACGCAGCTGGCGTACACGGGCCATCACCCCGCCCGCCAGCCGCTGCGCGGCCAGCTGCTTTTCTTCCGACAGGGCGGCGCTGAGGGCCGCGCGTGCGCGTTTGCCGTACGCGCTGAAATCCCCTTCCGCGACGGGCTGCAGCAGCTCGGCCAGCTGATCCAGCGGCAGCCGCATGAACTCGCCGATATCCACGCCTGCGAAGGTGACCGAGAGGGCTTCGGGCTTCAGACGTTTGCCCTCGCAGGCCGGGCACAGTTTGCCTTCCATGTAGCGGGACACGCGCTTGCGCATCAGCGCACTCTGCGTGTTGGCAAACGTGTGCAGCACATAGCGGCGCGCGCCGGTGTAGGTGCCCATGTAGCTGGGTTCCTGCCTGCGCTTGAGTGCGGCACGGGTCTCTGCGGGGGTGAAACCTGCATAGACCGGTACGCTCGGTGCTTCCTCGGTGAACAGGATCCAGTCCCGGTCCTTCTTCGGCAGCGTCTTCCACGGCACGTCGATGTCGTAGCCCAGCGTGACCAGGATGTCGCGCAGGTTCTGCCCGTGCCATGCCGGCGGCCAGGAGGCAATGGCACGCTCACGGATGCTCAGTGACGGGTCGGGGACCATCAACGCTTCGGTCACCTCGTACACGTGGCCAAGGCCGTGGCAGGTGCTGCACGCACCCTGCGGCGTGTTGGGCGAGAAATCCTCGGCGTACAGCATGGGCTGCTTGGCGGGATAGGTGCCGGCACGCGAGTACATCATGCGTACCAGGCTGGACAGCGTGGTGACACTGCCCACCGATGACCGCGCGTTGCTGGCACCGCGTTGCTGCTGCAACGCCACCGCAGGCGGCAGACCATTGATCGCATCCACATCGGGCACGCCGGCCTGGTCGATCAGCCTTCGCGCATAGGGCGCAACGGATTCGAAGTAGCGTCGCTGCGCCTCCGCATACACGGTACCGAAAGCCAGCGATGACTTGCCGGAGCCGGAGACGCCGGAGAACACCACCAGCGCATTGCGTGGAATGGAGACGTCGACATTCTTCAGGTTGTGCTCGCGCGCACCGCGAACCTCGACGCAACCGCTGGCGGCGGCAGTACAGGATGACTCGCCAGAAGGGGTGTTGGACATCTTCGCCATCCTGCGGGCAGTGAGTGGCACGCGTTGACGCGTACCGGCAGACTATTCTCGCTGCTGGGCGGTGAAGGCGGGTGACGGTTGGTCCGGCGTCCACAAGGTGATACAAGACACCCATGGACGAGAAGAAATACTGGTTCGCACGGAAGCGATACGGCTGGGGCTGGGGCCTGCCTTTTGCTTGGCAGGGCTGGGTGGTTTACGCCGCGGCACTCGCTCTGCTGCTGGCGGGCCCGTTCCTGTTCTCTCCGTCCCAACGGCCCCTGGCGTTCCAGCTGTACACGTGGGCGGTGATCCTGGTGCTGGTGCTGGTCTGCTGGCTGAAAGGCGCGCCGCCGGGATGGCGCTGGGGGAAGTAGTGGGCGGCAGACGCGCGCATCGCCAACATGAATCAGCTCACCAGATCTGCAACCGCGAATCCAAACGCCACGACACCCGCACCCAAGGGAAGATAGGTCACCCACACAGGGCTGCCCTGGCCCAGCGCGAACGCAACGAATCCCTCTTTCAGCCTGCGACCTGAGAGAAGCGAAACAACGGAAATCGCAAGCAGGGGAAGCACGGATGCCAGGCCGAAGCCCCAGAGCAACGGCCGCCAATCCGTATTCGCGAAACCACCCAGCGGGTAGAGCGCCACGCCAGAAAAGAGGCCGACAAAGAACAGTGCATTCGCCGTCCAGATGGACGCACGATGCTCGCGGGCGAGGCGCTGGCGGGATTTACCTCTGTAGCCGCCAGGCAGATTGCGCGACCAGCGCGCGACCAGCGACGTCGCGAGCATTCCGCCCATCACCCCGCTGATGGCAGGGCTGATCGAATCAAACTCCATTGCCGATCCATTCCTTGGTCGCACGGACCATTGCGCCCAAGCGTATCAGCTGCCAGCGCGTCCCCCGCGCGACGGCCAGACATGTCGCCATCGACCGGCGGTGGCGCCCGTGGCCTGCCCGGCAACCTCGACGCATGTCGCATATTCCCCGCACGCCGGCGGGCCTTGCGGCGCCTGGCTCTGGCGCGACTTAGCAGCGTGCAAGAATGCCGAAAGCGTCTTGCGTCGAACGGGTTTGCAACTTGTCTGATGGGCGCAGCGCAAGCAAGCGAGTACAGATGACGTGCCACCGACAACGGGTGGCCGGGCCTCGAAAACCCGTCAGATCACACAATGTTGTTTGCGCTTGCCAGCCGGTGTCACCTCGTGTGGGGCCGGCTGGCAATCCGTCTGCCGGCCATGGCGGGCGGAGCGTGGAGGCCTCGCGCCTGCCGGTCGTGTGTGTGATCTCCCGGTTTTCGAGCCACGTCTCCGCCCGCCACCTCTGTGTGGCGGCTACCGTCTGTTCTGCATGGAGCTCTCGCCATGACCACACCGAAGTTTGCCGCCAACACCCCCGCCAACACCGAAGACGATTACGCGCCCCGCAACGGTAGCGCCTTCATCAACGCCCTCAAGGACATTGGCTGCGGTGCCGCCGCCGATGGCCAGCCGTGGCCCGAACCGTCGCTGCGTATCGGCCGTCGCATCGCCCTGGCTGATGCCGACTGCGCACGGGCCGGCCTGACCATCGCCCTGGAAATGCTGCTGGCGGGCGAACGCATCCGCCAGAACGGTCCGGATGAGGATTACCCCGGCGACCGGGTGATGGAAGGACTGATCATGGCCTGCCTGGCGATCAACGCGCAGGCCAGCGCGCGCATGCGCCCGGAGGAATGACACGCGGTGCAGGCAACGCACTGGGCATGACCCGGCGCTACCACTGCGATTGCCGCAGTAGATCCACGCCATGCGTGGATGGACCACACGCGGTGCCGGCATTCCGCCGGGCACGGCCCGGCGCTACCTCTGCGATTGCCGCAGTAGATCCACGCCATGCATGGATGGGCCACGCGCGGTGCCGTCATTCCTCCGGGCATGGACCGGCGCTACCTGTGCGATTGC
>NZ_JBNNHG010000007.1:51878-58329 GCF_050268705.1 Stenotrophomonas sp. NPDC077659
GTGCCGCAGTAGATCCACGCCATGCGTGGATGCACCACGCGCGGTGCCGGCATTCCGCCGGGCATGGCCCGGCGCTACCTGTGCGATTGCTGCAGTAGAGCCACGCCATGCGTGGATGGGCCACGCGCGGTGCCGGCATTCCGCCGGGCACGGCCCGGCGCTACCTGTGCGATTGCCGCAGTAGATCCACGCCATGCGTGGATGCACCACGCGCGGTGCCGGCATTCCTCCGGGCATGGACCGGCGCTACCTGTGCGATTGCCGAAGTAGATCCACGCCATGCGTGGATGAGCCACGCGCGGTCATGCAGTCCGCCGGGCGTGGCCCGGCGCTACAGCTGCATCACTCGCAGAGCGCGCTGTCTTCGGTCAACGCAGCATCATCCAGCGGGCGCAGCTGCGCGATCTGCTCACGTTGTGCAGCCGTCGGCTCTCCCAGCCACCACACCCGGCAGCGCGCGGTCAGGCGCCCGACCATCTTCGACTGCGCGGGCGAGTACAGCATCGCCAGCGCCGTACCCGGGCAATCGTGGGCCTGGCAGGCGGTGTAGAACCACCACGGCTCGCCCTGCATCATCACCAGCTCGCCCGGGCCACTGGGCCCGCTCAGCAGGCGCTTGCGCAGCGAGGGAATGTCCTTGTCGCTGGCTTCGGCCGATGCGGTGTTCTGCATCAGGGCGTTGAACGCGGCCAGCACCTTCGCGTCCTCGCGGCCGCAGTCGTCCACGGTGTTGCCGCCCACCAGGGTGAAGAAGTGGGTGGCCAGCGGATTGTCCTTGCAGGTGAGTTCCGCGCCGGGGGTTTGTTCTTCCGGCTCGCCTTCGTTGTCCCACACCGAAGGGTTCACATCGTCTTCGATGTTCGGTTCGGGTTCGACCACGGCGGCGGCGGCTGGCGCGTCGGTTGGCGCGTCGGTTGGCGTTGCAGCGGCCGGCGCGGCATCGGTGCCCGCCTGCGGTGCCGGAGCCTGCGAACACGCGGCAAGCAGCGCGATCATCCATGAGAGGCCAATGTTGCGAGACGTCATTCCCTGTCCTTGGGTGTGTGGGGCGCGGTGGTGGGATTCTACGCGGTGCAGGCATTCCGCCGGGCATGGCCCGGCGCTACCGTCGGGTTTCATCCGTAAAAAGACCCCGGCGCGTGGCCGGGGCTTTTCGATTCATTTGAACAGCGTGTCCGGGTATTCCGGTTTCTGTTCGCGCGCCAGCAGGGCGCGCAGGCCTTCTTCAGGCGTCTGCTCGCCGTGCAGCACGGCACGCACGCGGTCGGAGATGGGCAGGTCGATGCCATGGCGGCGTGCCTGTCGCATCACTTCGTCGGCGGTCTGCACCGATTCCACCACCTGGCCGATTTCGCGCACGGCATCCTGCAGCGTCTGCCCGCGGCCCAGGGCCAGGCCCAGGCGGCGGTTACGCGACAGGTCGCCGGTGCAGGTCAGCACCAGGTCGCCCAGGCCGGCCAGACCCATCAGGGTTTCCGGCTTGGCACCGATGGCGGCGGCCAGCCGCAGCATCTCGTTCAGGCCACGCGTGATCAGGCCGGCACGGGCGTTCAGGCCCAGCTGCATGCCATCGGCCACGCCGGTGGCCACGGCCAGCACGTTCTTCATCGCGCCGCCCAGCTCGGCACCGACCATGTCATCGCCCGTATAGGCGCGGAATGCCGGGCCATGCATGGCTTCGGCCACGGCCTGCGCGAATTCCGGCACGTCGCCGTGCACGGTGATGGCGGTGGGCAGGCCCAGGGTCACTTCCTTGGCGAACGACGGCCCGGTAACCACAGCCAGCGGCACGTCGTCACCCAGGATTTCGCGCGCCACCTCATGCAGGAAGCGGCCCGAACCGGGTTCGAAGCCCTTGGTGGCCCAGGCCACGCCGGCACCGGCCGGACGCAGCGGTGCCAGCGCACGCACGGTTTCATTGAACGCGTGCGACGGGGTCACCACCAGGATCCAGGCGGCCCCTTCCACCGCCGACGCGAGGTCGGTGGTGGCGCGCAGCGTTTCCGGCAGGGGGATGCCCGGCAGGTAACGCGGGTTCTCGTGGCGCTGGTCGATGGCGTCGACCACGGCGGCATCGCGCCCCCACAGCACGGTCGGGTGACCGTGCCGGGCAAGCAGGGTGGCCAGCGCGGTTCCCCAGGAACCGGCGCCCAGCACGGCGATCTTGTCAGCGGTAGTGCTCATCCGTGACGTCGCAGCAGGGATCAGGCGTTGCCGACCGGCTCGGAGTCAGCCAGCGACGGTGCGTCGCCCTGCTCCTGGCGCTGGCGCAGGGTTTCTGCGTACAGGCCTTCGAAGTTGATCGGCTGCAGGAAGAACGGCGGGAAGCCGCCAGCCTGGATCAGGTCGCTGACCAGCTGGCGCACGTACGGGAACAGGATGTTCGGGCACTGGGTGCCCAGCAGCACATCGATGGACTGCGGGTCCAGGCCGACCAGGCCGAACACGCCGGCCTGCTTCACTTCGGCCACATACGCGGTGCGCTCACCGGCCTGGCAGGTCAGGGTAACGGCCAACACGACTTCGAAGGCGTTCTCGCCCAGGCGCTGCACCTGCTGGTTCAGGTTGAGCTGCAGTTCCGGCTGCACCTGGTCATTGAAGATGGTCGGGGCATTCGGCGACTCGAAGGAAACGTCCTTGACGTAGATCTTCTCGACGGTGAACGCGGGGCCGGCGGCGGCATCGACCGGCGCAACGGCGCCGTTGGTGGTCTCTTCGGACATTTCCAGTAACTCCAATGAATGCGATTAAAACGAGTGTCGAACTACAGGATTGGGGGCGGCGGCTGGCGCATACAAGGCCAGTTCCGCCATGCCCTGCGATCAGTTGCGGCCCTTGACCAGCGGCAATTCGGCCTGCTGCCAGGCGGGAATGCCGCCCTCCAGCACGAAGACCTTCTCGAAACCGGCCTTCTTCAGCGCCTTGGCGGCGGTTTCAGAGGCGTTGCCGCTGCGGCACACCAGCACTACCGGGCTCTGCCTGGCATTGGCCACCAGCTTGTGCTCGGGGCCGAAAGCGCTGGCCTGGGCGTTGCGGCTGCCGGCAATGTGGCCCTTTTCGAAGTCACCGCTGGGGGACAGATCGACCACCACCGCGCCACCGGCATTCATCAGGTGGGTCAGCTCGGCAGGCTTGATGCCCTTGTAGCCCCGGAACAGGCGGCGGGTTTCGGTGACGATGAGGGCCACGGTCAGGCCGACCAGGGCGGCGGACAGCATCGGGTTTCGGCCTGCAAAGGCCAGCAACTCTTCGTAATTCACTCAGGTCACGGGTCGATTAAGCGGGCGCCGATTGTCGCACAAGCCGCAGGGGGCCCGTCACTGCCCCTTCCAGAGGTCCGGCAGGCCGGCCGATTGCCACCAGCGCTTGGCCTGGGCATCCCAGCGCCAGCGCTCAACCACCACCACGGTGCGTTCGGCCTGGGTGTTCTGGTTGATCACCCCGATTTCCACCCGGCGCTCCACCTCGCCCCCTTCCAGCGACGCGCTGCTGCGTTCGCGGTAGGAAGACACGCGCAGCTGCGCGTAACGGTTGAGCTCGAACTCGGTGATCGGCTTGTCCTTGCGCAGCTGCGGGTCCAGGTAGCCGATGGCATCGTCCATGCTGCCCCAGCGGATGGTCGCGCCGTAGGCGATCTGGGTCTCTTCCAGCAGCTTGCGCTGCTTGCGGGTGAGATCGCCGCCAGCCGCACTGGCCACGGCACTGACCAGCAGCAGGGAGCACATCAGGATCTGGATCAGGCGGCGCATCGGTGGTTTCCCCAGGACGTCAGCCTGCCATCCTACCCTTTGGCGAAGGCAACGAAGCGACCGCTCAGTTCGGCGGCCGAGCGGCCATCGGCGCCCGGCTGGCGGGCGACGATGCTGATGCGGGCCTTGCCGCGCTGGCGGAAGGTGGCCAGGAAAGTGTCCCAACTGCCGGCTTCAGCGGTTTCGGCGTGGGCGTGCAGGTCTTCGTAGACCGGGGCCAGGTAGCGCAGGTTGCTGTCGGCCACGTAGACCTCGGCATTGTGCCCGGCCAGGCGCAGGCGCAGGCTGACCAGCGCCCAGCCGGACAGGGTGAGCACCGAGGCCAGGCTGCCACCGAAGGCGTTGCCCTTGTCGTTGACGTTGGCCGCCAGCGGCGCGGTGATGCGCAGCACGCCGTCGGCATAGCCGTCCAGGCGGATCTGCATCGCACGGACCGCCGGCATGCAATCAAGCACGTCCTGCAGGGCGGCCAGCGAGGAGGTCAGAGCATCAGCGGGCATCAAGCAGCAACCACGACAACGAAGGGCCCGCATAATGACGTCAATGGCCGACCATACGATACCCACTGGCTGGACCCTGATTTCGCTGCGCCCGCAGGGGCAGCAGGCCGGACTGAGGCGGGCCGCAGCCATGCTGGGCGGGGCCACCGTGGCGCTGCCGCCGTGGCGGCTGAGGCGCCTGCAGGGTGAGGCGGTCCAACAGCGGCTGAACCAGGCACTGGCCTGCACACGCGTGGTATTCACCAGCCCGGCTGCGGTGGAGGCCGCTGCGGCGCTGCGTGCCCTGCCCGCCGCCCAGCGCGGCCCGTGGCTGACCGTGGGCGAAGGCACTGCGCGCGCCCTGCACGCGCACGGCATCGCCGAGGTGCATGCGCCGCAGCGGATGGACAGCGAAGGCCTGCTGGGCCTGCCGGTGCTGGCCGATGTGCGCGGCGAGGACATCGGGCTGGTAACCGCACCGGGCGGCCGTGGCCTGATGGCCGCGCAGCTTGAGGCGGCCGGCGCGCGGATCATTCGCGCCGATGTGTACCAGCGGGTGCCGCGGGTAGTGTCGAGGCGACAACTGGCGCGACTGGCCCGCTCGGCTCCGCCGTGGCTGCTGGCGGTCAGCAGCGGCGAGGCATTGCAGCGGTTCTGGCAGCAGATGTCCCCCTGTTGGCAGCAGCGCCTGTGCGAGCAGGCGATCGTACTGGCCGCCAGCGCGCGTCTGGCCGATCAGGCGCAGGCTCTGGGGCTGAGCCGGGTGGTGCGCAGCGAAGGCCCCACCGTCTCCCAGATGACGGCCGCCGCACACGCCGCGCTCACGGCCCCGGCAGCGACCTGAACAGGCGCCCGGCGCACGCTTGCCGGGCCCATCGCCAACGGTGATGCTGTACGTCACGCTGCCTGCCGGAACCGATCCGGCGACGCCGCCGACAAGGAAGCCCGATGAACGACACCCTGTCACCTGCACCCACCCGCCGCCCTGCGCGCTGGCTGCTGCCGCTTGCCGTGGTAGTGGTGGTGCTGGGCGCCGGTGGCTATGCCGGCTGGCACTACTGGCAGCAGGCACAGCACGACCGGCAGGCACAAGCGCAGACCACCGCCGTGCAGCTGAAGGGCCTGGAATCCACCGTCGATGCCCTGCGCCGCGACCAGCGCGCCACCAGCCAGCGCTTGCAGGATGCGGCGGCCACCAACCGCGTGCTGCGCGATGAAATGCTGGGCCTGTCCCAGCGCAGCGCGCTGCTGGAAGAGAACCTGACCCGGCTGACTGAGAGCGCCAACCAAGGGCGCCAGGCGGTGCAGCGCGACGAGGCAGAACTGCTGCTGACCCAGGCCGCGCAGCGTCTGGCCTTCGCCGATGATGTGGACGGCGCGCGGCGGCTGTATGCACAGGCTGCCACCGCGCTGGCCGATCTGCCCGACAACGAGGGGCTGAACCTGCGCCAGGCGCTGGTGCAGGAACGTGAGGCACTGGATGCGTTGGGCACGGGCCCGCGCGTGCAGGCACTGCATCGTCTGGATGCGGTCGCCCAGTCGCTGCAGGGGCTGCCTTCCGAACTGCCGCCCTCGCCGGCCGACGCGGCCGCCAAGCCTTGGTGGCAAGCGGCGTTGGCCCCCTTCGTGGATATCACCCCCAGCCGCCTGAATGGCCCGCTGACCCAGGCCGAACGCACCGCCGCCGATGACGCGCTGCAGCTGGAACTGACTCTGGCGCGCGCGGCAATTGAACGTGGCGACCTCAGCGGCCGCGATGCGGCCCTTGACCGTGTGGCCCATTGGGCACAGCGCCGCTGGCCGGATTCACCGGGCCTGCGCGCGCAACATGCTGAACTTCAGGCCCTGCGCCAGGCACCCCTGCAGGCCGAAAGCAGCGTGCTTGGCAGCACCCTGCAACAACTGCGGTCCCAGACCAGCACTCCCAGACCGACCGGAGGTAATGCCCGATGAAACCCCTGCAATCCCTGGTCGTACTGCTGTTGGCCGTGGCCATCGGCGTGGTCGCCGCGCAATGGCTGGGCACCGATGACCTGAACCGCTACGGCGAAGTGACCCTGCGCTACGGCGGCTACGACTACCACAGCAACCTGCCCAAGGTGGCCCTGCTTTCAGTGATCGGCGTGCTGGTCCTGTGGCTGCTGTGGAGCCTGGTAGCCGCTCCGTTCCGCGCTTGGGGCCGCTACCGCCGAAAGCAGGGGCGCGTGCGCCTGATCGACGGCC
>NZ_JBNNHG010000008.1:0-16623 GCF_050268705.1 Stenotrophomonas sp. NPDC077659
CAGGCTGATCCTCGTTCCTGCAGCATATTGGTCGTTCAAAAAAGAGTTCGAGAGCCAGAACGCCAAGGGTGGCCGCACCAAGGGCAAGGCCCGTCTGGCCCGCCTGGAAGAGCTGCAGTCGGTCGATTACCAGAAGCGCAACGAGACCAATGAAATCTTCATCCCGCCGGGCGAGCGCCTGGGCAACGCGGTGATGGAATTCAAGAACGTCTCCAAGAAGTTCGGTGACCGCCTGCTGTTCGACAACCTGAGCTTCCTGGTGCCGGCCGGCGCCATCGTCGGCATCATCGGCCCCAACGGTGCCGGCAAGTCGACCCTGTTCAAGATGATCACCGGCCAGGAAAAGCCGGACACCGGCGAGATCGTGGTCGGCCCGACCGTGAAGCTGTCCTACGTGGACCAGAGCCGCGACGCGCTGGAAGGCAACCACAACGTCTTCCAGGAAATCGCCGGCGGCCTGGACATCCTCAACATCAACGGCATCGAGATCCAGTCGCGCGCCTACATCGGCCGCTTCAACTTCAAGGGCCAGGACCAGCAGAAGATGGTCGGTTCGCTGTCCGGTGGCGAGCGGGGCCGCCTGCACATGGCCAAGACCCTGCTGCAGGGTGGCAACGTGCTGCTGCTCGACGAACCGTCCAACGATCTGGACATCGAAACCCTGCGTGCGCTGGAAGATGCGCTGCTGGAGTTCCCGGGCAACACCTTCGTCATTTCGCATGACCGCTGGTTCCTGGATCGCATCGCGACCCACATCCTGGCGTTCGAAGGCGATTCGCACGTGGAGTTCTTCCAGGGCAACTACCGCGAGTATGAAGAAGACAAGCGCCGCCGCATGGGCGACGACGCTGCGCCCAAGCGCCTGCGCTTCAAGGCGCTGAAGTAAGAAAGGAAGAACGGCCGCGCTCTGCGCGGCCGTTCTGCATTCTGGTAGGTCACCCCCGTTGGTGGTGACGCTTTGAAGCATACCGACCAACGGTCGGTACCTACCACTTTCCGGCAGGTCATCACCCCACCCGGTCCATGCATGCCGGTCAGCGGCCGGCATCTACCAATGAGCGACCCCATGTCCCTGTTCGAGCGCCTGTTCCAGCTGCAGCAGCACGGCACCACCGTGCGTACCGAGCTGCTGGCCGGTGTCACCACCTTCCTGACGATGTCCTACATCGTCTTCGTGAACCCCGAGATCCTCGGCACCACCGGCATGGATGCCGGCGCCGTGTTCGTGGCCACCTGCCTGGCCGCGGCGCTGGGTTCGGCGGTGATGGCGCTGGCCGCCAACTTCCCGGTGGGCATGGCCCCGGGCATGGGCCTGAACGCGTTCTTCGCCTTCACCGTGGTCGGCGCCGCAGGCCTGCCGTGGCAGCAGGCGCTGGGTGCGGTGTTCATTTCCGGGCTGGTCTTCCTGGTGCTGTCATTGACCGGCGTGCGCGCGTGGCTGGTGGCGGGCATTCCGTCGTCGCTACGCTCGGCCATCGTGGCGGGCATCGGCCTGTTCCTGGCGATCATCGCGCTGCAGAAATCCGGGGTGATCGTCGGCAACGAAGACACGCTGGTGGCGCTGGGCCCGCTGAACACCGCGCCGCCACTGCTGGCGCTGGGCGGCTTCCTGCTGATTGCGGTGCTGGAAGCGCGGCGCGTGCGCGGTGCGATCCTGATCGGCATCCTCGCCGTGACCGCTGCAGGCTGGGCACTGGGCGATGTGCAGTACCACGGGCTGGTCTCGCTGCCGCCGAGCCTGGCGCCGACCTTCCTGCAGCTGGACCTGCCCGGTCTGCTGCACCACGACGGAGGCGCGCCGATCGCGGTGCTGCTGCAGGTGGTGCTGGTGTTCGTGCTGGTGGAAGTGTTCGATGCCACCGGCACGCTGTACGGCGTGATCGGCCGCGCCGGCCTGCTGAAGCTGCCAGGCGCGCAGAAGCGTTTCGGCCGCGCGCTGCTGGCCGACAGCACGGCCATCGTGGCCGGTTCGCTGCTGGGCACCAGCAGCACCACCGCCTTCGCCGAAAGCGCCTCGGGCGTGCAGGTGGGTGGCCGCACCGGGCTGACCGCGCTGGTGGTGTCGGCGCTGTTCCTGGCCGCGCTGCTGTTCTCGCCGCTGGCGGCGATGGTGCCGGCCTATGCCACCTCCCCTGCCCTGCTGTTCGTGGCCGGCTTGATGCTGCGCGAACTGGTGGACGTGGACTGGAGCGACCTGACCGAATCAGTCCCGGCCGCGCTGTGTGCGCTGGCCATGCCGTTCACCTATTCCATCGCCAATGGCCTGGCGTTCGGCTTCATCGCCTATGCCGCACTGAAGGCCGGCACGGGCCGCTGGCGCGAAGCACACCCGGCGGTGTGGCTGGTGGCGGTGCTGTTCGTGCTGCGTTACGCGCTGGAGTGATCCGTTGGCCGGGCATGGCCCGGCGCTACCGGCAAGGGTGGCGCGGCTATCAGCGCCGGGGCTGCAGCTGACCGTCTGCGGCGAAGCGCCAGCGGCCTTCAGCCCAACCCAGGCCGAACAGGCTGAGCATCTGGGTGTAGTAGACCGGCACCGCAGCGCTCTGCTGAGCCGCGGTAGGCAGGCTGTCCTGCAGCTGCCGGGCCAGCGCGGTTTCGCCCAGCGCCAGCAGGTAAGGCAGCAACGCGGCACGGAAGCCGTGATTCCCCTCGCCCTGCCCTGCCCCACTGCGGGAATCGATCTTCTCCCATATGGCGGCCCCCGCGCGCAACCGCTGCAGGGGGCCGGACAATACCTCCAGCTGTCGTCGGAACAGCGGGTCACGGGGTGCGGTCATACCTGCCCATGCATAGCAGCGGATCGCGTCGTAGCTGCCGACCGCGCCGGTGACCGGGTCCGCCACGAATGCCCCGTCCTTCCATGCGGCCCAGTCGGGCGCAAAGCCGTGCGGGCTGGTCTGCTGCAGCAGCACCACGGTATTCCCGGCCAGCACCTGCCACGGACCATCGCGGTCAACGGCCGCGAAACGGCGCAGCAATGGCAGCGGCAGGTAGCTGGGATTGACGCGGGTGACGCCGTCAACCACGAACCCGTGCGGGCCCGGCAACAGCATCGGGCCCAGTCCATCAAGGGTAGCGATCTCGCGCTCGCGCACCTGCGCCAGCATGGCCATCGCGATGCGCTGATAGTCCGGCATGTGCCACAGGCGGGCCGCTTCCAGCAGGGCATAGGCCAGCCACAGGTCCGAATCGGAGGCAGGGTTGGGGTCCAGCACCGACCAGCCGCCGGTGGCGTCGCGGCCCCACAGCCAGGCCGGCAGCCGCGCGGCCATGTCACCGCCGGCAAGGTTGTCCTGGGTCCAGCGCAGTATGCGCGCAAAGCGCTCGGCATCGTTGGCCACCAGCGCAAAAAACAGCGCATAGGACTGGCCTTCGGAGGTGCTGCGCTGGTCGGCGTGGGTGCGGTCGATCATGCGGCCGTCCTCGCTGAGGCTGCTGTCGCACAGCAGCTGCCAGGCCGGCCAGCCACGGCTGCCGCCGCTGGCAGCGCAACCCGGTACAGCAATGGACAGCACCGGCAGTGTGGCCAGTGCCGCCAGCAGGCGGCGTCGGGAAACAGCGGCAACAGGCGGCATCGGCAACTCCGTATGTAGGACCGTAGCAGGAACCGGCCAGTCTGCAGGTATACCCCAGGCGGCGGGCATGCTGCGTGCAGGCCAGCGCGCCCGGCCGCCTGCCGTTCAGGGCCCGCCGCTGTAAGGCGAGCGCAGCACCTGCGGGCGCATGCCCAGGCCCGAACCAAGACGGTCGAGGAGGAAGCGCAGGTACAGGCTGGTGCCGAACTGGCGGTAGTCACGCGCGTTGTTCAGTTCCATCCGACCGCCCAGGAACAGCTGGCTGGACAGCTGCCACTCGGCAGCAGCGCTGAGGTTGTAGGAGACCCCGGTCTTGGTCTGGCCCGTGTAGACCGGTGCCACATACTCAGGGGTCAGCCCGAGCAGCGCAGCCATCGACGCGGCGTCGTAGGCAGCCTGCTGCAGCACAGGGTCGGTGGGGAAGTAATCAGACGCTTTCTCCTCGAAGTGCTGCACGCCGACGCTGCCATCGACCTGCCATGCCAGTCGCGCGCGCTCGTTGCGGCCGTTCCAGTGCACGGGGAAGCCGACATCGAGATAACGCTGTGGGCTGAAATACCCACCATGGCCGTAGGTGAAACCGCTGAGGTTGCGCTCGTACTGCAGCGCGGTGACATTCAGGCCGGCGGTCAGCGACTGGCTGCTGGTTTCCAGCGCGTGCACGTAGACACCCAGACCGATCTCGCTGCGTTCATTGTTGGCCACGTTTTCGCCCTGCAGGCGATGCCAGGACAGATTGGCGTAGCCGCCGATGAGACCGTTGTCGAGCGTTCCACCGATCTTGGCACCGGTGGCGGTGACGCCACCCCAGCGCTGGCCGGTGCGATCATCCTGCACACCGGAGAAGGACAGTACGCTGTCAGTGATGGCACGGCGCGAGGCTTCACCGGTCCAGGTGAAGCCATCGCCGATGCGCCCTTCGTAAGCGATGCCGCCGACAACCTGGTTTTCCGAGAAGCCCAGCGGCGAGGTGCCGACATCCGCGCGCAGGCCCCCGCGCTGGTAACCCACAGAGATGCCGGCGCCGGTTGCATCCTGTGCAGACATCCGGCGCGCGCCAGCGGCGTTGGCCACCATCGCATACAGCGTGTCCTGGAAGGTAATCGGGCTCTGGCCACTGTTGGCACCGCTGGCCAGTGCCTTCAGCTGCGCCTGTTCGGCGGTGGTGAGTCCCCGCGACAAGCCGCCGTTGTTCAGCAGCTGGCTGGCAATCTGGCTGATGGGAGTGCTGCCCACATCACGTGACAGCAGGTAAGCCGGCAGTGGATCGGCAAACAGGAGTGCCAGCGCCGCAGTACGGCGTTCAGCCGCTGTCAGCGCGCCATCAGTCTGGTTGTACAGCTCCTGGTAACGGCCGGTATCCAGTGCGCGCTGTTCGATCAGGTTGCGCGTGGCGTTGCTTTCACCGCGGGTCAGCAAGGTCTGGTAAAGCGAAGAACCAACCAACGCGTCCACCGGGGTGCGGTCAGCTGCCAGTGCACCTGCCAGCGCGGCCTGGGGCCCGCCACCAAAGCGGCTGGCATCGACATAGGCTGCATCCGGCTTGCCGGCATCGAGCACGACAGGGGTCACGGCGACGATCAGCTTGCCGTCGCCTACGGCAAAGCGTGCCTCCATCGGCACCTGCAGATCGTCGAGCTTGCCCTGCCCGGGCTCGCCGTCACGGCTGCGGTAACTGGCACCGACGGCCAGGCTGCTGCTGTTTTCAGCGGTGAGGTCGCGCAGTTCTGCCAGCACGCCCTGGTCGCCGGTACTGCCCGTTGCAGCCTCGCTGCGGCGGCTGCGGGTGGACTGGCCAGGTACCGGCAGCGCATCAAGCTGTGCAGCACCACCGCGTGCGGCGACCGGCTCGGGCAGACCGGAGGCATCGAACAGCGGACCCTGCACCCGGGGGCCGCCCGGCAGGCCGCTGCTGCCGACCGGCGCGGTGGTGGCCAGAGCATCGACCGCCGCCGGCAGCGGCAGGTCATCACTGCGCACGGCACGGCTGGCAACGCCACGGTTCATGCCGGCGAACGGATTGAACGCGCCGGCACCACCGGCCAGCGCGGCGTTGCGCGACCGCGGCATACCCGCGTCGGCATAACCGGACTGGCGTGCGGCGGCGGCCAGCGAAGCCTTGAAATAGCTTTCGGCGCGGCGGTTCTTGCCGGCCGCGCGGTAAACCCGACCCGCACCGGCCAGCACATCGGGGGAATCGGGCGCCTTGGCCAGCGCCTGCTGCAGGTAGGTCTCGGCGGTATCCATGTCACGCAGCGAAGCGGCGCTGCCAGCGGCGGCCACCAGCGCATCGACATCGCCGGGGCTGCGTTGCAGCTGTTGTTGGTAAAGCGCCAGAGCCTGGCCGTGGTCGCCAGCGGCGCTGTAGAGCCGCGCCAGCGCGGCGATGTTGCGCGGGTCGTCGGGGCGTTCAGCCAGCGCCGGGGCCAGCACGCTGTAAGCCGCTTCCAGGTTGCCCTGCTGGCGCAACGCATCGACCTGGCGCAGCACGTAGCCCGCACGAAGATCCTGCAAGCGCCCCTGTTGTGCCACATCCAACTGGACCTGGCCCAGCTGGCGCAGCACAGCGGCAACCTCACCGTCGCGGCCCGCGCGCAGCAGCACCGTGGCGTACTGCAGGCGTGCCTCGGCGCTGGGGTTGTCGCCCTGCAGCAGGGTGCGGGCCAGGGCCATCGCACGTTCGCTGCTGCCGATATCCGCATAGGCACCGGCCAGCGCCGCCACCAGTTCCGGGTTCTGTGCCTGGTTGCCGAGCGAGGCTTCGGTGCGCGCCAGCAGCAGCTGCGCTTCACCGGTGCGCTGGCGCTGCGCCAGGCTGCGCGCCTGCGCTCCCTGCGCCTGCACCAGAGCCACGGTGCGCAGTGCCTCGATCTCGGCCGTGCGCGCGTTGGCCGGAATCTGGTCAAGCAGCGTGAGCATGCGCGGCCACTGCTGGCGCTCCTGCGCGAACAGCGCTTGCGCCTGCAGCGCTTCCACCGACGCCTCGGCCCCCGGCGCGGCCAGCTCGGCCATGACCCGGTCGGCTTCTGCCGGCTGGCCCATGCGCTGGTACAGGCGTGCCAGTTCCAGCCGCAGCCAGGGATCGCCCGGTTGCGCCAGCAGTGCGTCCTCCAGTTCCACCTGCGCCGTCTGCAGGCTGCCACCGGCGATGGCTTCCTGCGCGCGGGCGCGGGCCAGGTTGGCGCGCAGCACCGCACGGCCACCGGCCTTTTCCTGCTGCGCGGGGGTCATGCGCTCCATCATCACGGCCGCTTCTTCGGCCCGGCCCTGCCGCCCGAGCAGGCCCACCAGACCCTGCAGCGCACCGGCGTTGCCGGCCTCCAGTTCCAGGGCCTTGCGGTAGTTGCGTTCGGCGGCAGCGGGGTCGGTGCCTTCCTGCAGCTGCGCCAGCGCCACGTAACCGGCCGGCTGCTTCGGCTGCAGGCTGATGACCTGCTGCACACGCGCCAGTGCATCGGCACCGCGCTGCCCACGCACCTGCTGCAGGGTCAGCCAGTAGCGCGCGCTGTCAGCGGCACTGCGCCATTTTCCATCGCGGGCCACCGCCTGCTTGAGCAGTTCATTGGCTTCTTCAAAACGCTCCTGGCGCAGGCGCACCGAACCGAGGCCGCCGAGCGCACCGGCGTCGCGCGGCCGCGCCCGCAGCACCTGGGCGAACCGGCTTTCCGCCAGTGCCAGCTGGTTGTCGTCCAGCGCGCGGAAGGCTTCACCCAGCAGGCGCTGGTTGGGATCCACCGCCGCAGCAGCGCTGCTGGCCTGTTCGCGCAGCTGGCTTGCCTTGGCGGCCACTTCGCGGTCATTCGGCTGCGTCGCCAGGAACGCCTGGTACAACGGCGCATCCGCCGGGCCCGCGTTGAGCCACAGCAGCGCCTGGCGCCACGCAGCGCGGGCGGGGCCGCCCGTGTCCTGGCGTTGGCTGAGCGCACTGAGCCGGCTGATGCCATCGCGGCGGCTGGGTTCGCGGTAGGTCAGTACTTGTGCCAGGGCCAGCCGCGCCGACGGCGTATCGTTGCGCCCGACCAGCTTCTGCAGGCCGTCACGTGCACGGCTCCAGCCTTCCGGCGTACCGGCCAGCACCTGGTAGTACTCCAGCGCCAGATCATCCGGCGGTGCGCTGCCGGCGAAGGCCTGGTCGTAGCTGCGCACCGCATCGACATAACGTCCGGCCGCTGCCGAACGACGGGCGGCCTGCAGCGGGTTATCGCCAGCACCGGAACCTCCGCCCAGGGCCAGGCGCAGGCGCGCGGTCTGCGGCGCCTGCGGGTGGCGCGCCTGCAGCTGCTGCAGGCGCTTCTGGGCGTCGGCGCGGCGCCCCTGGTTGAGGTCGATCAGGCCCAGGCCAAGCAGCGCATCGGGCTGGTTGGCGTCGGTGGCCAGCAGCTTGCGCCAGGTGTCGGCAGCCAGGTCTTCGCGGCCCTGGTCGTGCCAGTAGTTGCCCTGGTTGACCAGCTGCTGCACCGAGGCGCTCTGCGCCCAGGCCGGCGTCGTCAACACGCACAGGTCGAGCAGGCCGACCAGGCACAGCGGCTTCAGATGTTTGCGGAACATGGGTTACTCCAGGCAGGCAGCAGGCGCCCGTCGGCAGAAAAACGGAAACGTCGGTCCAGCCAGCCTTTGCCGAACAGGACCAACGCACGCTCGTAGTAGTTCAGATCGGCGGCAGCGGCCACGCGCGCCTGCTGCGCTTTGAGCAGCGCAGGCTGTGCGGATGCCGCAAGGTAAGGTAGCAGGGCGGCGGAAAAGCCCAGCGGCGCGGTGCCGGTGCCTACGCCTGCGCGCACCTGGACCTTTTCCGCCATGTAGCCCTGCGTCCGCAGCATGCCTGCCGGCCCGGACAGCCCCTGCAGCAGGCGGCGGCGCAGCGGGTCGCCGCTGTCGACCATGCCGGCCCACAGGTAGCAGCGGATGGCGTCATAGCTGCCCATATCGCCCTTCTCGGCATCGGTGACGAACGCGCGGCCGTTCCATGCCACCCAGTCCGGCGCGAAACCGACCGGCGCGCTGGCTTCCAGCAGGGCTACGCTGCGCTCGGCCATGCGTGCCCACGGCCCCTTCGGGTCGACGGCCGCAAAACGGCGCAGCACGAACAACGGCAGGTAGCTGGGGTTGAGCGTCCAGCGCTCGGCACGGATGAAACCGGCATTGCCCGGCAGCAGCATCGGGCCGAAGCCTGGCAGCTCGGCCACTTCGGCCTTGTGCATCAGCGCCAGCATCTGGCGGCCGGCATCGTGCAGGCCCGGGCGCTTCCACAGCCGTCCTGCTTCCAGCAGCGCGTAGGCGATCCACAGCTCGCCGTCAGCGGCGGTGTTGGCGTCGAGCACGCGGAACTGGCCGCTGGCATCACGCCCCCACAACCAGGCCGGCAGATTCAGGTCCGGACGGCCCCCGCACAGGTGGCGCCGGGTCCAGCCCAGGACGCGGTCGAACAGCACCGGGTCGTTGTCCACCAGCGCGAAGAACAGCGCATACGATTGCGATTCTGACGTACTGCGCAGGTCCTTGTTGAGGAAATCCACCACGCGCCCATCGGCTTGAACATGCCGCTGCACGAAGCTGGCCCATTCCCGCCACGGGCCAGCGCAGCGCGGCAGACTGACCGCCTGCGCGGCAGCCGGCAGCAACGCGATGCCAGCCGTGCCGGCCAGCAGCCGCAGGAAACGGCGACGTGCAGCGCCGTGCAACACCATGGCCATGGTCAGCCGCCACCCTGGGCCAGGCGACGGCGTGCCTGCCACATCAGCAGCACGCGGGCCAGCAGGGCCAACAGCAGGCAGCACAGTCCAACCAGCAGGCCCAGCCACAGCGGGTTGTGGGCAAAGTACCAGCGCGCCCAGGTCAGCGGCGGCAGGTGGCCTACGTAATAGGTCTGGTTGCCAGCCATGCTGCGCACGGTATTCCCGTGCAGCAGCACGGCGCTGCCCTGGAAATCACGCAGCAGGTCCGGTTCAAACCATGCATCGAACAGACGCCCGAGCTGGCCGGGGTTGTCGGCGATGATGGCGACCACGCTGCGCCCCTTCTGCAGCGGCGATTGGAAACCGAGCATCACCACATCGTCGGGATCAGGACGAAGCCCCACTTCAGCCACCGAGGGGAGGTCGGTCCGCCGCGCGTCAGGCGACAGGAAGCTGGGCAGGTGGCCGGTAAGCCAGTCGGACAGGGCAAAGCTGCGTTGATGCGCACCCTCACCGATGGGCATGTGCGCCGCCCATTCGGTGAACAGCGGCTGGGTGCGGCGCGAGCCCAGCACCAGCAGATCGAGGTCCGGGTTCGCCGCCACCTCCGATGCGCGCAGGAAGCGGTTGCCCAGCGCCGGGTAGCCGGTGGCTGCACCCATGCGGCCCAGCACCGTGAGCGCGTTGCCGACGTCATCGGCAGTGAATGCGTCAGGCAGCACGACCGCTGATTCAGACAGGTCGGCCATGCGCGTGAACGGGAAGCCGGCATTGCCGAACGCAGCCAGGTTGGGCATCGCCATGTAATGGTGGAAGCCGCGCAGGTCGATGCTGGAATCGCCATCGATGGCCGCCGATACATCCGGGAAGGTGTTCTTGCACTCAGCGGCCTGCGGGCGGTCGAAGAAGAAATGGAAGCGCAGCTGGCTGCTGGACGAGAACGGGCCGGTGGGCAGCATCACCTTCTGCGTGATCGGCATCTGGCCACGCACCTTCAGCTTGTTCCACAGTTTCTCCGGCATGGTCTGCGCGCGCGGCAGGCCATCCAGCGGCAGCGTGGTGACGAAGGCATCGTTGATGTTGATGTTCAACGCCGACTTATCGGCGCCTTCGGGCAGCGTATAGCGATAGCGCAGGTCCAGCGGAATGCCCTGCTGGCGCCACACGAAGAGGTCTGGCGGCAGCTGCAGGCCGATGCGGATTAGGTCCGGGTGGTAGCCGACGACGTTCAGTTCACTGGTGCGTGCCACCAGTTCATCGAAGCGCACCGGGCGATCACTGGGGATCCAGTTGGGCGCGTCGTAGGGCTTGCGTGCGGCGGCAGGCTTGAAGCTGTCGATGCTGGCGCTCGAGCCGGACAACGGTGCCCCCAGCGCCACTGCCGATGCGGCGGTACGCAGTTCTGCCTCATCGCGGCCGAGCACCAGCAGCAGCTTGCCGTTGGGGTCGTTCGGATGGGTCACCATCGCCACGGTGGGACCAGCCACCTGAGGCAGGTCCAGGCCCGGCACGCTCTTGCCAGCGATGGCCAGGACCACGGCATTGCCCTGTACGGGCAGCGCATCGGGGCTGGCAGTGAAGCGCGCACCGCGGTAGCCGGCCAGCGCACCAAACCACGATGAGACGATGCCGGCAGCCTGCAGCATGCCGGCGCTCGGCTGGCCCGCGTACACGAACGGTAGATCGAGCCGACGGGTATCGCGCGCATCGAAGAATGGCACCGGCAGCAGCGACAGATCGTTGTTCAGCTGCAGCGGCAGCCAGCCCAGCTCAAGGTAGCTGCTGCTGTCGATGTTGGCCCACAGGCTGGTGTGGTCGGGGTCTTCGCACTCGCGGGTGTAGTGCCCGATCAACTGCAGGTTGATCCGGTTGTAGTCGATGATCAACCGCGGGTCGACGTCGATGTCGCGCTCGATCACCTTGCCGGCCTCTTCGGTGGATACCGGCAGCGTGGCCACGGTGACGTCGTTGACCGTCACCTTCAGGTGCGAGAGGTCCGGCAGCAGCGACGGCGAGTAGCTGTACTTCAGGTGCAGCGAGGCCCGGTCGACCACCTGGTCGCTGCGCACCGAGAACGGCACGCCGGCAGTGCCCTGGATACCGCGCAGAGTGATCTCGTAATCGATGCCCAGCTGCTTGAGCGTGGCCCGGCTCTGCCGCATCGCGGCCGGTACAGGCGCGGCCACAGCCGGCACCGGTGTGGAGGCGGCCTCCGTGCCCACGCCAGCGGCGGGCGCGTCGGCGTTCTGTGCCTGCACCGCGACCCACGGCAGGGCCAGCGCGAACGCCACCACGGTGGCACGCGGGCGCAGCCGCAGTCGGCCAATGCGGAAAACACGACGGGTCATGCGGAATCTCCAGTACGCGGTGGGGCGGCATCGCTGCGACGTCCGCCGGTAGTGATGAACCGCCCCAGGCGGTGGAAGCCACGCAGGCTGGCCTTGAACACATCGCCGAATGAACGCAGCAGGGTATCGCGGTCATGCCGGCCCCACAGCTGCACCCAGATGTCGGCACGTGCGAAGGTGCAGGTCACCAGCCAGCGCTCCTGCTCCAGGTCCAGTTCGCCGAACTGCAGGCTGATGCCCGATGCATCACGGTCGTGGCGGATGATGGCCGGCAGCTGCTTGCTGCGGTTTCGGTTGCTCAGTTCGATGTGGGCCAGACTGCCAGGCTGCAGCGGCTCGGGCACGTCCAGCCGCACGGCCATGCCGCCGGTGGAGAAGTTCAGGGTGCGGCACGGCAGCGCGCGGCCGTCCTCCAGGTGCAGCACGGCCGGCATCGCCAGCGGCACGCGGTGCGAGCGGCGGATCTGCCGCTGCTCGCCGGAGGTGGCGATCACCGCACCGAGCATGATCGTGTTGTACAGCGTCCAGCCCAGGTTCAACCAGATGGTGTTGCTCTGCCCGTCGGTATCGGCCATGACCAGACGCACGATGCCGACCACGATGCCGATCACATTCAACAGCAGCAGCACCAGGTAGGGCCGGGCGATCTGCGCGTCGAAGTAGCTTTCCTTGACCAGGCCGCCCTTGGCGGTGACGTTGAACTTGCCCAGCTTTGGGTTGATGACCGCCATCAATGTCGGCCGCAGGATGTACCAGGCCAGCGTGGTCTCATATACCTCGTTCCACAACAGGTGGCGGTGGCGGCCCTGCACGCGCACGTTGGTCAGGTTGGCCTGCAGGATGTGCGGCAACGCGTAGGCCAGGATCATCAGCGCCGAGGCATGGATGACGTGCGCACCGAAGAACAGGTAGGCCAGTGGCGCGGTGAGGAAGATGATGCGCGGCAGCCCGTAGAAGAAGTGCAGCATGGCGTTGGTGTAGCAGATGCGCTGCACGAACTTCAGGCCGCGGGTCAGCAGGGGGTTGTCCACCCGCATGATCTGCGCCATGCCACGGGCCCAGCGGATGCGCTGGCCGACATGGGCCGACAGGCTTTCGGTGGCCAGGCCGGCGGCCTGCGGTATGGGAATGTAGGCACTTCGCCAACCTGCCTTGTGCAGGCGGATGGCGGTGTGCGCGTCCTCGGTCACCGTTTCCACCGCGACCCCGCCGATGGCTTCCAGCGGCGCACGGCGCAGCACGGTGCACGAACCGCAGAAGAACGTGGCATCCCACAGGTCGTTGCCGTCCTGCAGCAGGCCGTAGAACAGTTCGCCTTCGTTGGGCACCTTGCCGAACGTTCCCAGGTTGCGCTCGAACGGGTCGGCCGAGAAGAAATAGTGAGGTGTCTGCACCACGGCCAGCCTGGGGTCGGTGAGGAAACCGCCCATCGACATCTGCAGGAAGGAACGGGTCGGCACGTGGTCGCAGTCGAACACGGCCACGAACTCGCCGTGGCTCTTCTTCAGCGCGGCATTGATGTTGCCGGCCTTGGCGTGGTTGTTGTTGGTGCGGGTAACGTAGTGCACGCCGACCTGCTCGCAGAACTGGCGGAACTCGTCACGGCGGCCGTCATCGAGCAGGTAGATGTTGAGCTTGTCGGCCGGCCAGTCCAGCACGGTGGCGGCCAGAATGGTGGTGCGCACCACCGACAGCGGCTCGTTGTAGGTGGGGATCAGCACATCCACCGTCGGCCACTGCGAACGGTCTTCCGGCAACGGCACCGGCGGCCGGTGCAGTGGCCAGGCCACCTGGAAGTAACCCAGCACCAGCACCAGGTAGGCGTAGATTTCCGCCGCTACCAGGCCGGCGCCGAGGGTCAGGTCGACCAGCGTGCCAAAACCGAGCGTCTCGGTCAGACGCCACCACATGTACCGGGTGGACATCACCAGCGACAGGCCCATCAGGATCAGCGGAACCAGCCGTCCTTCGCGGTTGCGCAGCAGCAGTGCGATGGCGAACACCACGGCCGAGAACAGCAGCTGGTGTGCCACATCCAGCGGCACGGTGGCGACAAAGGCCAGCAGAGCAACGGCACCGGCAACCAGAACAGCAAGGCCCAGGCGTGCCATGAAGGCGCTGCGCGCGGGAGGCGATGTATGCGTCATGCGGCTTCATCCCGGCCGCGGCAACGCGGCCTCTATCGTGGCGGAATCGCGGCCGCGCCCTTCCCCGATACCGGGAGGCACACCGCACCTGTCGTTGACTCAGCGCTGGCGCAGGCGCGCCAACGGACTCTGCGCCGGATCCTGCAGCGGTACCTGGGCCAAGCGCTGGAACAGATGCTGCAGCGATGTTTCCGCTGTCGCTATGAGGGCAGGCGGCTGCGGCGCAGGCGCAGGCTCGGCGTCCATCGTGGGCTGAACCGTCTCCACAGCGCCGGGCACCGGCACCGCAGGCGGCGTCTCCCGCCGCGTGCTGGCGTCAGTGGCCGGCTCATCGGAGAAATCATGGTACTGCGGTGCGCCGGCACGCGTGCCCAGGCGCTTGAACAGTCCGGCCACATCGTCGTGGCTGGCAGAATCAACAGACATTGAAAAAGGCCTCGATAGACTTGAAACAGAATGCTCAGCTGACCCGGCGCAGGATGTAACGTGACACATCGGCCGAACTTCCCTGGCCTGGCTCCAGATCCAGCGAGGGCAGCATGCCTGCCTCGCGGAACCAGACCCGATACACGCCTTCCAGGAAGGAGGTATTCCACCCCGCATGGTGGGCAAGCAGTGCCGTCAACGGCGCGGCCAGATGCTCGACCCGCACCTCGGTACTGCCTTCCCTCAACGTCACCACACCCCACGACAGGCTGGCCCACACCGCGTTGGCTGCGCTCTCCAACTCCGCCAGCGTGTCCACCACGGGCAGCCGATGGTCGCGCGCAAAGCGTTCACCGATGCGTGCCATCAGCCTGGCGACATCCGCGTCCGGCAAGGCCTCGGCGAACTCAGCCGCCATGGCCAGAATGAAACCCCGCCACTGCAGCGAACACGCCTGCAGGCGGTAATGGTCCAGCAATTCCGATGCGCTCATGTAGGTCCCCATCGACCCGGCACAGGACGGGCAGATTCGTTCACTCGCCCCGCAACCGATAAAAAGTGTGAACTGCGCCCCGGTTTATTGTGGCATATCCCGCTCCCGGATGCAGGCATATTCCGCCACAACTCCATGGATTTGTTGATTTTTTTTATGAATGAGAATTCCTGATAGGACAGTGACACTTTCAGCGGTTCTCTTTCGCGGCCTTGGCGTTCAGCTTTCCGGCGGCAATTCGAACACCTTGCGCAGGTAGGACAGATACCCCGGGTCATCACACATGCTCTTGCCCGGCGAGTCGCTGAGCTTGGCCACCGGCTGCCCGTTGCAGCGGACCATTTTGATGACGATGTTCAATGGCGTCGGGCCCAGGTCGTTGGTCAGGTGCGTCCCCACCCCGAAGGCAACCTGGCAGCGGCCACGGAAATAGTCGTACAGGCGCATCACCTTGGTGATGTCCAGGCCATCGCTGAAGACCAGCACCTTGCTGCGCGGATCGACGCGGCGCTGCTGGAAGTGGGCGAGCATGCGGTCGCCCCAGTCGAAGGGGTCGCCCGAATCGTGGCGCACGCCGTCGAACAGCTTGCAGAAGTACATGTCGAAATCGCGCAGGAACGCGTCCAGCCCGACCACGTCCGACAGCGCGATGCCCAGGTCACCCCGGTACTCGCGCGCCCACGATTCCAGCGCTGCCACCTGCGAATCACGCAGGCGCGGGCCGAGGGCCTGGAACGCCTGCAGGTACTCGTGGGCCATGGTGCCGTGCGGGGTCATGCCGTACAGGCGGGCAAAGTGCACGTTGCTGGTACCCACCAGCTGCGGGCCGAGCGCATCGCGCAGCAGCGGCAACAGGCGCGCATGCCAGTCACGCGAGTAACGACGGCGACTGCCGTAATCGGCGATCCGGCACTGCTCGAACCCAGGGGTATCGCGCAGCAGCGCGGCCTTGGCCTGCAGGCGGCGTTCGCCCTCGGCTACATCGGCGGTGGTGGTGTTGCGGAACCAGACTTCGTTGATGATCGCCAGCAGCGGCACTTCGAACAGGATGGTATGCAGCCAGGGGCCGGTGATATCCAGATCGATCTCGCCAGGCACGGTCTTCGACGGCTGCAGCTGGATGTATTTGCGGTCGAGGTGGAACAGGCCAAGGAAATCGGCGAAGTCGGGTTTGACGAAGCGCAGGCCGCGCATGTAATCCAGCTCTTCATCGCTGAAGCGCAGGCTGCAAAGGTGGTCGATTTCTTCGTTGATCTGGTCGATGTAACGCGCCAGGTCGATACCGGGGGTGCGGCACTTGAACCGGTACTGGACCAGGGCGCCGGGGTACTGGTGCAGCACCGCCTGCATCATGGTGAATTTGTACAGGTCGGTGTCGAGCAGGGACTGGATGATGGCCATGGGGCGATTATGCCCCCCTTCGCGTGAAACGCCGATTTCCCCCCGTAGATCCACGCCATGCGTGGATGACGCCTTGCGCTGTGCGGACCAACGGTCCGCACCCACCACCCACCGGGCTCGGTAGATCCACGCCATGCGTGGATGAGGCCTTGCGCAATGCGGACCAACGATCCGCACCCACCCTCCACCGGACCCGGTAGATCCACGCCATGCGTGGATGACGCCTTGCGCTGTGCGGACCAACGGTCCGCACCCACCACCCACCGGGCTCGGTAGATCCACGCCATGCGTGGATGAGGCCTTGCGCAGTGCGGACCAACGATCCGCACCCACCCTCCACCGGACCCGGTAGATCCACGCCATGCGTGGATGACGCCTTGCGCTGTGCGGACCAACGGTCCGCACCCATCCTCCACCGGGCTCGGTAGATCCACGCCATGCGTGGATGACGCCTTGCGCAGTGCGGACCAACGGTCCGCACCCACCCTCCACCGGGCTCAGTAGATCCACGCCATGCGTGGATGACGCCTTGCGCTGTGCGGACCAACGGTCCGCACC
>NZ_JBNNHG010000008.1:16719-52769 GCF_050268705.1 Stenotrophomonas sp. NPDC077659
CAACGGTCCGCACCCACCCTCCACCGGACCCGGTAGATCCACGCCATGCGTGGATGCGATGCCCCGCGCTGGACGTCAAAGCGCCTTGCGCAGCAGCTTCGGCAGCAGCATCAGCGCATGGGCCCAGATCGCCCCCCACACCATCACCCGTACCGGCAGCGAACGCTGCTTCGCCTCGAACTTGCTGAAGTAGCGCCACAGGCCACGGTGCTTGTGCCATTCGACGAAGAACGGCCGCGAACGGCTGGACACACCGCGCACGTGGGTCACCCGCAGATCGTTGGCGATGGCCACCACGCCGCCAGCCTCGCGCACCCGGCGGCACAGGTCCAGGTCTTCGGCATGCAGGCGGTAGCCGGCATCCCAGCCGCCGATGCGGTTGAACAGCGCACGCGGCATCAGCAGCAATGCGCCGGACAGTGCCGGTACCCGCTGCAGCGCCTGCGCTGGGTCGCGCGGAATCGCCAGCCTGCCCCCGCGTCCCGGGGAGCGCAGCATGGCCAGGAAATCGGGGTCGCGGCGGCGCACGGCGTCATCGGCAACGCCGTACTCGTCCACCTGCTCCACGCCCAGCAGGCAGTCGCCCAGGTCCAGCGCACGACCACGCAGTGCGGCCAGGGTGGCGGTTTCCACCAGCAGGTCGGGATTGATGAAGGCCAGCCACGGACTGTTTGAATCGGCCACGCCCTGGTTGTTGGCGGCGGCAAAGCCCGGATTGTCCGGATTGCCGATGAAGCGGACGCGTGCATCGTGGCTGGCATGGCGCTGCACGATCTCCAGAGTGTCGTCCTGCGAGCCGTTGTCCACCACCCGGATCTCGGCTACGTCCTGCGCCTGGCGCAGCCGCGACAGGCAGGCATCAATGGTGCTGCCGCTCTGGTAGGTAACGACGATGGCGGCGATGGCGGGGTTCAAGCAGACGGCTCCGGCGACGTGGGGACGGCGAACAGGTCGCCCTGGTCACGCGGCATTATCGCCTGCCGCAGCCGTTGCTGCAGGTCGTCGCGCAATGCATGCAGCGGATCGTGCATGAGGAAATCGGCCAGGCGCGGCATCCAGCCCGGCCAGCGCGCGGCAAGCGCTTCCAGGTCGCCCTCGCGGCTGATGGCTTCACCGGCGCGGCTGACGAAGGCGTTCTCGCACAGCACATTGCGCCAGCCCAGGCCGGCCATGCGCAGGCTGAGGTCGACCAGCGCGGCATTCCAGCCGAGGTAGCTGTCGACATCCAGGCCACCGGCACGGCGGCGCGCGTTTCCGCGCACCAGGACCGCATGGGTGACCGCAGAGGGCAGTTCCGGGTGCAGGTTCGGCAGCGACGCGCAGGCCTGCGCCAGCAATGCGCTGTCGGTAGGTTCGGGACTGATTTCGCCCAGGCGTGGCCACGCGGCGGTTTCGCCGGCGTTGCACCAGGGCGTGGCGGTGGCGATGGCGGCATCGCGGGCGAAGGCGGCCTGCAGCTGCTGCAGCCAGCCCGGCGCGGGCACGCTGTCGGGGGCGAGCACGGCCACGTCCAAGCCGTCGCAGGCGCGCAGCATTTCATCAAGGTGGGCGACCTCGCCCAGCGGACGCGCACGGCGGGTGTATTCGGCCTGCAGCGGGGTATGCGCCAGCCAATGCTCGACTACGGCCTGCGCGCGTGGCCCGGCCTGGGCGTCATCGGCCAGCCACACAGCGGTGCCTGCCGCCGTGCCGGCGTCGAGCGCGGCCAGGCAGCGATCAAGGGCGGCATCATCCACCCCCAGCGGCAACAACACGATCGCCCCCATCCCGCCTCCGTGGTAGTCGCTGGCGGTAGCGTAGCACCGGCAGGGCTGCGCCCTGCACCTGCTCAACGCAACGGCAACGGCAACGGCCAGAGCCAGAGCAACGGCAACAGCTGGCTATCCGTGAGATGGCGGGGTGGGTCCGGTTGCGGGGGGCGCCGTGAATCCGTCCATGGAGGCTCGGTCGCCGCATCCATGCGGCTCACGCCCCCGCAACCGGACCCACCCCGCCTTCGACAGCTTTCTACGGTCTGTCGGAAAGGCACGGGGTCGGATCCCGTTGCTGCGCAACGGGATCCGACGCCATTTTGAATATTGATATCTGACAGAAAAATCGTGCCGACCAACGGTCGGCACCCACCATCAGCCGCCGGCCAACTGTCGAAGGTGGGGCGGTGTCGGATTGCGGGGTGTCCGCCGCATGGATGCGGCGGCCAAGCCTACACGGACGTACTTGCGGCGTCCCCGCAATCCGACACCGCCCCGCCAACCCACGGATAACCCGCTTTTGCCGTTGCCGTTGCATTGAGCAGGTGCAGGGCTGCAAGCCCTGCCACAAAAAACCCTACTTCCTGCGCTCGCGCGTGGGGAACGGTTCCATCGCGCGGAAGCGGTTGCTGTACTCATCGGTCAGCGTCCGCGCTTCCTGCCCGTTGCGCACGATCGTCGGGGTCAGCAGCACGATCACTTCCGAACGCTTGTTCACCTTGCCCTTGCTGCCGAACAGACCACCGATGATCGGCAGGCGGCTCAGGCCTGGGACACCGTTGGAGGTGTCCTCATCGGAGTTGGTGATCAGGCCGGCCAGCATGATGGTGTCACCGCTCTGCAGTGCCGCCTCGGTGGAAATCTTGCGGGTGTTGATGGGCGGGTTGCAGGTGCTCTTGGTCGGGTCGCAACCCGACGGCGTTGCGCCGGCTGAACTGACTTCCTGCACGATATCCAGGAACACCACGCCATCGCGGGTGATGCGCGGGCGCACCTTGAGGATCACGCCGGTGTCCAGGTACTGCACCTGGCTGTAGGTGCTGTCGCTGATGCCAGTGTTGACCGAGACCGAGTTGATCGGAATCTTGGTACCGACGTTCAGCTGCGCCTCGGCGTTGTTGCGCACGAAGATGGACGGGGTCTGCAGCAGGCGCAGGTTGGTCACCTGGTCCAGAGCACTGACCACCGCTGCGGCGTTCTTGCCAAGGAAGGTCCAGCCGGTCTCGCTGCCGGTGATGGCACCGGCGAAGCTGCCCCAGATGTTGCGTCCCAGCGCGCTGGGCAAGGTAGCGCCGCCGGTGGCACCGGTGTAGCTCTGGCCCTGCACGGCATTTTCGAAGAACCAGTTGACGCCGTACTTCAGGTCGCCGGTCAGGTCGACTTCGGCCACCTGTGCTTCGATATGCACCTGCATCGGCATCACGTCCAGCTTCTCGATCACTTCGCGGATCGAACGCCAGGCCTGCGGGGTGGCACGCACCAGCAGTGCATTGGTTTCTTCCACCGCCGAAACACCGACGGTGTCACCTTCCACATCGAGGCTGACACTGATATTGCCTTCCTGTCTCTGCGGCAGGTTCATGGTACTGGCCATGCCGCCGCTGGCGCCGGTCGTGCTGTTGCTGCTGCCACCGAAATCGCTGGTGTTGTTGCTGCTGTTCTCCCCGCCGCGGCTGTCCAGCTGCATCGGCGTCGCGCCCGGGGCCAGCCCGACCGAAGAACCCCGGCTGTTGCGGTTGTTGCTGCTGGCGAAGGCTTCGGCCAGGCGCTGGGCCAGGTCACGCGCCTTGATGTAGCGCAGTTCGTAGGAGAACAGGCGGGCGCTGCCGCCGGCGGTGTCGATGCGGTCCAGCCACTGCTGGATCTGGTCCAGGTAGCGCACCTGCGGGGTGATGACCAGCACGGCGTTGGCGTTTTCCAGTGGCAGGAAGCGGAACATGCCGGCGCTGGGCGTCTTGCTGTCTTCACCGAACACCTTCTCCAGATCGTTGGCGACCTGCTCGGCCTTGCCGGACTGGATCGGGAACACGCCCACCGACATGCCCGACAGCCAGTCGACGTCGAAGATCTCTACAGTACGCAGGTAGTTTTCCAGCTCGGCGCGGGTGCCGCCGAGGGTGATCACGTTGCGGCCGGTGTCGACATTGACGATGGCATTGGGCCGCGCGTACGGCTCCAGCACCTTCTTCATCTCGCTGGCGGAAATGAACTGCAGCGGCACCACCCGCACTTCGAAGCCACGGGCGCTGGAGGCCGGTGCGGTGCTGGGAGCGACGGTGCCGGCCAGGGCCTGGTCGGCGGCGACGATGTTGTAGCGGCCACCGCTGTAGACCATGCGGGCGTTGTTCCAGCCCAGCACCATTTCCAGCAGGTTCAGCGCCTGGGCGGGCGACACCGGCTTGGGCGTGGCCAGGGTGACCGTGCCCTGCACGCCCGGCGCGATGACGTAGTTCTGCCCCAGCATGTCACCGAGGATGGCCTTGACCACCGCGTGCACCGACTCGCCTTCGAAGTTGAAGGTGGCGCTGCCGCCGCTGGCCGAATGCAGTGCCGGTGACGGCGCACGCGCAGCCTCGCGGTTGATCATGGTGCCGCTGCCCCGGCGGATCACCGCCTGCGGCGTACCTGCAGCGGCATCACCTTCGACGACCTGGGGATCAGCCGCAGCGGCACCGGCTTGCGCGGGCGGCGGGGTGGCACTGCGATGGACGTTCGGGCCGGACACGGTGGCGCAGCCGACCAGCAGCGTCAGGGCGAGGGACCAGGGCAGAAAACGCAGGTTCATGCATTCACTCTATCGGTTGGTGCCATCGCCCGGGGGCGGCGACGATTGTTGCTGCTGTTGCTGCAGCTGACGGCGACGGGCCTGGATGCGTTCGCGGATGGCCTGCATCTGCGCTTCGCTGGGGCCGTTGGTGTTGGCGGCGGCGGGGGCCGCATTGATGGGTGCCGGCGGCGCAGGCGGTACGGCCGCAGCGCCACTGGCCGCACGCGCGGCGGCGACCGGTTGCCCTGCCGCAGGCGGTTGCGGCGGCGGCGGTGCAGCGGCCGGCGGCACCGTGCCATTGGCACCGCGCAGCACGGTGGGCGGTTCCCCGCCCTGCCCGTTGAACGTGGCCAGTTCCAGCACCTGGCTGCCGCTGGGCCCGATCACCGTGGCCTGGCGTGGCTCCAGCGCGACCAGCTGCCAGCCATCCACGGCGTCACCGTTCAGGCGCAGGCGCAGCGAACGGTTCTGTTCGGTGGTGAAGGTGGCCATGCTGAAGCTGTCCGTCAGCAGCACACCGGTCAGGCGCAGCGCGGCGCTGGCGGCCGGTTCACTGCC
Source organism: Stenotrophomonas sp. NPDC077659 (assembly GCF_050268705.1). Lineage (NCBI taxonomy): Bacteria > Pseudomonadati > Pseudomonadota > Gammaproteobacteria > Lysobacterales > Lysobacteraceae > Stenotrophomonas > Stenotrophomonas sp. NPDC077659. Next base: position 21,796 of record NZ_JBNNHG010000008.1, read on the forward strand.
ACCCAGCAGATAGGGACGCGGCCGCCGGTCTTCGGCAAACAGCGGTCGTTCGCCGATGGCCTGGTAGCTGTCGGCAGCGGCCATGCGTTCGGCGGCCATCGGCGGCAATGCGGGCAGCGCGGCGGTCTGCCCGGCGGCATCGCTGTCGGCCGGGGCCAAGCGACTGCCAAGGCCGAAGCCCGTGGCCAGCCAGGTCGCGCCGGCCCAGCCGGCCAGTGCCAGCAGGAAGCCGGTGCGCAGGGTGATCGGATCACGTTTCATCGGCGCCCTCCGCTTCCACGGGTGGCTCGGCCGGTACGCTGCCGGCCTCGGCGGCAGGCGCCGGCGCGGCGGATGCCGCAGCAGGCGCAGCGGCATCGCCACCGGTGCCGGGCAGCAGGTACCCGGCCAGCTCGAAGGACACATCCAGGCCAAGGCCCGATTCATTGGGTGACTGCTGGAAGCGCTGCGCGATGAGATTGAGGTTGTCGACGAACAGGCGCGGGCTGCCGGTTTCCAGGGTGTGCAGCACGGCGGCCAGTTCGGCCACGCCGCAGCGCAGGCGCACCTGCATGGCCACGCGCACGAACTCGGCATCGCGGCGGTTGTCGGTCAGCGGTGTGCGGTTGCTGATGGTGCAGCTGCGGTTGCCCGGGCTGGCGGTAGCCACCGCATCCTGCACGCGTGCGCCCAGGGCAGCGGCGGCGGCTTCGGCCGTGGCTTCGCGCAGGAAGCCGGGGCGCTGCTTCAATGCCTCGCGGGTCTGCTGCAGGCGCTGCTCGATCTGCGGCTGCTGCTGCAGCTGCGCCTGCACGCGCTGCTGGCGCTCGCGCAGCGCGGCCACGTCATCGTTGATGGCCAGCAGCGGCTGGGTGAACCACGGGTGCACCAGCAGCAGGTAGACCAGGCCCAGCACGGCGACCAGCAGCGCCAGTGCCAGCCAGCGGTCACGGCGTGCGCTTGGCATCGGCATCGGCATCGGCCGTCTCCTTGGCTGGGGCGGCAGGCGCAGTGGCAGGGGCCAGCGGCTGCAGCTCGGCGGTCAGCGTGAAGCGGTCACGGCCGCTGCTGGCGCCATCGGCCTGCAGCACGCCGGTCAGGTTGACCTTGCGCCATTGCGGGGCGTCCTGCAGCAGCTGTACCAGCTGCGAGGCTTCGCTGCTGAGACCGATCAGCTGCAGGTTGTTGTTCTCGATGGCCAGTTTTTCCAGATAGGTGCCATTGGGCAGGCGTTGGGTCAGTTCGTTCCACAGTTCCACCGTGCTGGCGCGCTGGGCGCGCTGCTTTTCCAGGAACGCGGCCCCGTCCAGCAGTGCCTGCAGCTGGCTGCGTTCGCTGGCCACACCGCGGGCACTGCGCGCACTGCGTTCGACCTCCGCGCGCAGGGTGTCGGCGGCCTGGCGGCGGTTGTCCAGCAGCTGCGCGGCGGCCAGCGCCAGCATCACCACGGCGGCCAGGCCCAGCAGCAGGTTCCAGCGCCGCATCGGGTCATGGCGGGCTTGCCGCTGTGCCTGTGGCAGCAGGTTGACCTGCAGCGGCTGGCCCTGTGCATCCAGTACATCGATGCCGGACAGCGCATCGCCCCAGGCGCCGACCTGGCCGCGCCAGGCCTCGAGCTGGCGCAGCGGCCAGGCCACCAGTTCCACCTGCAGCAGGCCTTCGCCGGCACTGCCGCGTTCGCGGACGTCATAGCTGACCTGGCTGGATTCGAACGGGGTCTGCCGGTCGATCTCGTAACCGACCACGGCGCGCAGGCGGTCACTGGCCGCCATGGGCAGGCGCAGCGTGCGCACCAGGACCTGCGGCTCGGCCAGCAGCCAGACCCGTGGCAGGCCACGCAGGCGCGCATCGAGGACACGGTCCAGTTCCGTCGGCGGGGTCGGCCACGGCAGGCTGGCCACCGCTTCCAGGCCCTGCCCGGCTTCGCGCCACACCTGCAGCAGATCACCCTGCCGCTGCAGCAGCAGGCGGCTCTGCGACCAGCCCAGCGCCCACTGCCAGCGCGCCGGCACCCAGGCCAGCAGGGACTGCCGCCACCAGCGCAGGAAACGGCCCGCACCGGGGCCGATCCGCCCCTGCGCCTGCCGCAGGCTGTCCTGCCAAGCCGTCATCGTGCTGCCATTCCCTGCTCCCAACGAAGCACCGTGTAGGTTCGTCCGGGCACACCGCCCGATCCATTGCGTACCACCGCCTGCAGTACCGACAGGCGACCGCTGCCGTCGATGGCACGGGCCTCGATACTATAGGTGCCGCTGCCGCTGGCAAGCGTTGACGGCGTCGCACCGGAACGTTCGTCACGCTCCTGCTGCGCGCGCTGGGCCAGCACCTGCTCGGCATCCAGGCCCAGTGCGGTCAGAACCGGCCCGCCCGCCACTCGGGCATCCGGCCGCGCCTGGCGGCTGTAAAGGGTCAGGTACGGCAGCATCGACCGGTACAGCGAGGCGCGCATGCCGAGCACGCGCTGCAGTTCGCCCAGGGTCTCGAAGCGCTTGTTGCGCGGGCCATACGGCAGGCCGGCGGCCGCATAGTCCGGTGCCTCGGCACCGCCGCCGGGCTGCAGCAGGCTGTCCTCGTCGCGCCAGTCGATGATGGCACCGGCCAGCTGCCGGGCCTGTTCGGCGGGCTCGCCCAGGGCCTGCAGGAACGCGGCCAGCAACGTCGCGTCCGCCAGATTCAGGTTGATCTTGCCGTTCTCGTCCATCACCCGGATCTCGACCGGCACATCGTCGTACTGCCAGCGATAGGTGCGCCCATCGGCCTGCCACGCCGGGCGCAGCGGATCCTGGCGCAGGCGCAGCAGCGCATATTCCAGGCCGGCGCGGGCACGTTCCTGGCCGCGCGCATCATCGCCGAGCACGCGCTGCTGCAGATGCTCCACGCGCGCACTCAGGGCGAATGCACCGACCAGCGCGGTCATCAGCGCGATCAGCCACAGCACCAGCACCAGCGCGGCCCCACGCTGGACGATCACCGCGCACCTCCCATGCCACCGGCATGCAGAGCGACCACCAGCGCCGGCCACGGTGCGCCGCGCACCGGAACCACCTGCACTTCCACCAGCAGCGGCAGGCGCCGGGTGTCGTCCCAACGGGGCAGCCATTCGCTCATCTGCCCATTGGCAGGATCGAGGCCGCGGTAGCGCAGGCGCACGTCCTTCAGCCCGTCGGCCAGCACCTCCGGCGGACGCGGCGGAGTTTCCGGCAGCTGCTCGCCTTCCTGCAGCAGCACCAGGTCGAGCAGCAGGCGTCGCTGGCCGGGGGAACCTTCAACCTGCAGCGTGTGCAGGTAAGGGCCACCGCGGCCGAGATAGCCGGGCAGATCGGCGACGAACTGCATGCCCTCGCCGTCGCCGTGGAAATACACCGGTTCGCGCGTGGGATCAAGCACTTCGATGGGGCTGCGCAGGGCGCCGCCCAGCTGCCGCCGCAGCAAGCCCTGCACCGCGCGCATGCGTTCACTGTCGGCCGCGATCTGTTCGCCCCGCTGGCTGACCGCCATTGCGCTGCGCACGCTGGCAAAGGCCAGCGCCAGGCCACCGGCCAACAGCACGGTGGCCAGCATCACTTCGACCAGGGTGAAGCCGCCCGCGCGACGCTTCATCGTGCGCTCTCCAGGTCCGGCGGCAACAGGCGCAGGGTGCGCCAGTGCAGGCGTTCGCCCGCTCCGTCGCCCCAGCGCACCTGCAGCTGCAGCTCGGCCAGCCACGGCGCACCTGGCGACTGCGTGGGCGCCACATCACCGGCACGCGGTTCAGTCCACGGCTGTACCTGCAGCTGCCAATGATACCGGCCCTGCTCCCATTCCCCGCTCTGGCTGCCCACCTGCAGCGGCGCTTCGACACCGGCGCTGGCCAGCAGCGACTGTGCGTGCAGCACCGCACGCGTGCGCAGGCCAGCATCACTGACCTGGCGCGCACCGCCGGACAGGCTGCCCAGCAGCAGGGTCAGGGCCAGCCCCAGCAGGGCGAAGGCCACGATCACTTCAAGCAGGGTAAAGCCGCGCGCGGATGTCTTCATTGCGCCCGCCACGGCCCGGAACGCACTTCGCCGGTCAGCCAGCCCACATCGATGCGCCACTCGGCGGCACCGCGCTGCAGGCGGATGCGGCCGCCGCTGGAACCACCATCAGGGTGAAACTCGATCACGCCCTGCCCGGGTGCATCGGAAAGCTGTGCGGCACCTTCAAACACGACCTGTACCGGTTCGGGCACCGTGCCACGGTGCTGGTTCGCGCCCTGCCAGCGGTGTTCCGCCGGTTCGATCACGAAGCGCTGCGGTTCGCCGCGTGCGATGGCCTGGGCCCGCACCATGCGCAGCTGGCTGGCGATGTCCTTGCCAGCGCTGCGCAGCTGCATGCCGGCAAAGCCACGCGACAGGCCGGCGGCGGTGATCAGGCCGATGGCGGCGATCAGCGCGATCACCAACAGCATTTCCAGCAGCGACAGGCCGGTGGCGCGCCTGCCGTGCAGACGCGGGCGTGGCAGCCGGCGCGGCAGGTACAACGTCATGCGCTCTTACGGCTCGTAGCGGATATCGGCGTCGACACTGCTGCCGCCCGCCTTGCCGTCCTTGCCCAGGCTGACCAGCTCGTAGGCCTGGCCTTCGCCGGGCGCGCGGTATTCCAGCGCGTGGCCCCACGGGTCGTTCAGATCGGCCGGCTTGGCATACGGGCCCAGCCAGCCACCGACGCCGGCCGGCGCGGTCACCAGGTCGTTCAGCGAGCCGGGCAGCTTGCCGGTGTCGATCTGGTAGTTGTCGATCTTGGATGCCACGGTCTGCACCTGCGCCTTGGCGATGTTGGCCTTGCCGCGGTCGGCACCGCCCAGCACACGGCTGGCGACCAAGGTCAGCACCGCGCCGATCAGCACGATGACGATGATGATCTCCAGCAGGCTCATGCCGCTCTGGTGGCGTGCGCTGGCGAAGGACAGGCGGATCGGTCGACGGGAAGCAAGCATGGTCGGTCCTTTCAGTTGCGGTGAGTCGAAGGTTGCGGAAAAGGCCATCGTCAGCCGATGGCGTTGGTGAGGTCGTACAGCGGTACCAGCACAGCCACGATGACCGCGCCGACCACCGAGGCCAGCACCAGGGTGATGGCTGGCACCATCGCCGCCAGCAGGCGGTCGATGCGGCGGGCGCTGTCCTGTTCGAAGGTGTCGGCGGCCTTGAGCAGCATCGTATCGAGCGCGCCGGATTCCTCGCCGACCTGGATCATCTGCAGGGCCAGGCGTGGGAAGCGCTTGCCGCGCGACAGCGCCAGCGACAGGCCGGCACCGTTCTTCACTTCATCGGCGGCGGTGTCCAGATCGGCGGCCAGCGCGCGGTTGCCCAGCACGTTGCGGGCGATGCCCAGCGCCCCCAGCAGCGGCACGCCATTGCGCAGCAGCGTGCCCAGGGTGCGGGCCAGGCGCGCGGTTTCCAGTTCGCCCAGCAGGCGGCCGATGCCGCGCCGCTGCAGCAGCCAGCCATCCAGCGCCAGGCGCGCGGCAGGCTGACGGAACTGCCGTTCCAGCAGCAGCGCCGTCACCGCCGGCACCACCAGCAGCAGGATCCACCAATCGCGCATGAACAGGCCCAGCTGCAGTACCGCGTTGGTGAACCACGGCAGGGCCACGTCCAGGCTTTCATACATCTGCGCGAACTGTGGCACCACGTAGCCGAGCAGGAACAGCAGTGCGCCGCCCACCACCACCAGCAGGATGGCCGGGTAGACCAGCGCGTTGACCACCTTGCCCTGCAGCGCGCGGCTGCGTTCGAGGTAATCGGCCAGGCGCTGCAGGGTTTCATGCAGGCTGCCACCGGCCTCACCAGCGCGCACCATGTTCACGTACAGGCGCGAGAACAGGCCATGCTGGCGTTCCAGCGCCGTGGACAACGGCGCACCGCCACGCACGACGTCGCGGATGTCGGTGATCGCGCGCCGCGAGCGTTCGTCCTCGGGCAGGCCGAGCAGGATCGACAGCGCGCGGTCCAGCGGCTGGCCAGCGCCGAGCAGGGTCGACAGCTGCTGGGTGAACTGCAGCAGCGCCGCGCCCTGCAGCGGGCGCGGGCGGAACAGGCTGCCCAGGCTGCTGCCGCCCATTGCACCGCCTTCGGCCAGGCGGGTTTCCATCGGCAGATGGCCCTGGTCCTGCAGGCGTGCGACCAGCTCGGCCTCGCTGGCCGCTTCCATCTGGCCGTCGAAGACTTCGCCGTGCGGGTTCAGCGCCTTGTAACGATAGGTGGGCATGTCAGCGTCGATCTCCCGCGCGCATCACCCCTCCTCGGTCACGCGCAGGACTTCCTCGATGGTCGTCTGCCCGCTCAGGGCCTTGGCCAGGCCGTCTTCGTACATGGTGCGCATGCCGGCCTCGCGGGCGATGCGTTCGATCTCGCCCATGCCGTCGCGGCGCATCACCGCGCGCCGCAGCGCGTCGTTCATCACCAGGAATTCCATGATGGTGGTGCGGCCCAGGTAACCGGTCGGTGCCAGTGCCGAGGGCTTCGGACGGAACAGGTGGATCGGCCCCTGCGGCTGCAGGCGGCGCAGTTCGAAACGTTCGATCTCCTCCGGCGAGGCTTCGTAGCGCTCGGCGTGGGTGGGTTCCAGGCGGCGCACCAGGCGCTGGGCGAGGATGCCGTTGATGGTGGACGTGAGCAGGTAATCCTCCACGCCCATGTCGAGCAGGCGGGTGATGCCGCCGGCCGCGTTGTTGGTGTGCAGCGTGGACAGCACCAGGTGGCCGGTCAGCGCCGACTGGATGGCGATGCGCGCGGTCTCCAGGTCGCGCATTTCGCCGATCATGATGATGTCCGGGTCCTGGCGCACGATGCTGCGCAGCGCGTTGGCGAAGTCCAGGCCGATCTGTGGCTTGGCCTGGATCTGGTTGATGCCTTCGATCTGGTATTCGACCGGATCTTCTACGGTGATGATCTTGACGTCGGCCGTATTGAGCTGGCTCAGCGCGGTGTACAGCGTGGTGGTCTTGCCCGAACCCGTCGGGCCGGTGACCAGCAGGATGCCATGCGGTTGTTCCAGCACCTTGCGGAACTGCGGCAGGAAGGCATCGGTGAAACCCAGGCGATGGAAATCGAACACCACCGTCTCGCGGTCCAGCAGGCGCATCACCACGCTTTCGCCATGTGCGGTGGGTACGGTACTGACGCGCAGGTCCAGCTCCTTGCCCTGCACGCGCAGCATGATGCGGCCATCCTGCGGCAGGCGGCGCTCGGCGATGTTCAGCCTGGCCATGATCTTGATGCGGCTGATGACCGCCGCGGTGAGGTTGGCCGGCGGGCTTTCGCCCTCCACCAGCACGCCGTCGACGCGGTATCGCACCTTCAGGCGGTTCTCGAAGGGTTCGACGTGGATATCCGAGGCACGCAGTTCCACCGCACGCTGGATGACCAGGTTGACCAGGCGGATGACCGGGGCTTCGGAAGCGAGGTCGCGCAGATGCTCGATGTCATCCACTGCACCGCCTTCGCCGTCGGCGGTTTCCACGATCGCGCCCATCGCGCTGCGGCCTTGGCCGAACCAGCGCTCGACCAGATCGTCGATCTCCGCACGCATGCCCAGCACCGGGCTGACCGGCACGCCCAGTGCCAGTTGTACGGCCTGCTGCGGATACGCATCGTGGGCGTCGGCCAGCCACAGGCGTACGCCGTGTTCATCCAGCGCCAGCGGGCAGACGTGGAACTGCTTCAGGAAACGCAGCGACAGCGGCAGGCCTTCGGCCAGCGACTGCGGCGGCGCTTCAGGCAACTGCCTGCCTTCCAGCAGCGGCAGCCCGAGCACGTCGGCGCTGGTCTGCGCCTGGTCGCGTTCGGACACCAGCCCAAGCCGTACCAGCAGGCCCAGCAGGCTGCCGCCGGCTTCGGCATGCAGCGGCCGAGCACGTGCCAGATCCCCTTCCTTGAGCCGCCCGCGCGCCAGCAGCGCATCGAGGATGCGGCCTTCAGCGTCGTCGATGGCAGTGGCAGCGAGCGCGTTCACATGACTCTCCTGTCGATCTACCCGACTTTAGCAGTTCAGCCGGGACTTCCGCTGTCCCGTCGGAGTGTTTCGCAGAATGACGAAGCCCGTCACAACAACATGACGGGCTTCGCGCGTTCATTTACGACAGAACAATGGCAGGTTTATTGCGTTGCCAGGATGCTCACGCCGCTGTAGGCCGCCTCGCCCACCACCTTCACGTAGTAGGTGCCGGCCACCGGCTTGGCCACGCGCACGGTTTCGGTGTTGCCCGGGCGGGTGGACTTGGCATCGTTGTCGGTGGCGGTGGGCACGCGGCCCTGCGCCACATACACCGAGACGTTACCGGTGCCGCCATAGGTCAGCACGCTCAGCTGCTTGCCGGCCACCGCTTCGAAGGTATAGACCGTCTCGCTGCCGGTGGCGCCGGCCACGCCGCTGACGGCGACCTTGTTGGTCAGCGGAATGCCTTCCGGCTCGCAGTTTTCGGTGCAGGGTTCAGCCAGCGCCTTGGCCAGCGCGGCCTTGGCGTCGACGATGCCAGTGCCGATCGGGGTGGACGCCGGGATGGCGACCGGGAACGGACGCGCGGTTTCCTTCAGCAGCGCGCGCAGCGCGGCCGGCGCCAGCGGATCCTTGCCATTGGCGATGAGTGCGCTCTGCACCAGGGCCGCAACAGCGGCCACGTGCGGCGAGGCCATCGAGGTACCGCCCAGGCCCATGTAGCTGTAGCTGCCGGACTCCGGCGTGGTGGCCGCATCCGAACCGGACTGCCAGATGTAGCCCCCCGGGTTGCCGTCCACGCTGCCACCGCCACCCGGACCGGACAGGTCCACGCGCGCACCATAGTTGGAGTAGTAGGTGATGCCACCGGTGATGCGGGTCGCACCGACGGTCACCACGCCTTCGCAGCTGGCAGGCCGGTAGTTGGCGGCGTTGTCAGTTTCGTTGCCGGCGGCCACCACCACGGTGGTGCCACGCGAGATCGCGCCGTTGATCGCATCCTGGTAGGCGCCCGCGCAGGCACCGCTGCCGCCCAGGCTCATGTTGATGATTTCAGCCGGGTTGGTGTTGGCCGGGATGCCGGCGACGGTGCCACCGGACGCCCAGGTGATCGCATCGGTGATGTCGGAGAGGTAGCCACCGCACTTGCCCAGCACGCGCACCGGCAGGACCTTGGCCTTGTGCGCGACACCGGCCATGCCGACGCCGTTGTTGGTCTGCTCGGCGACGGTGCCGGCCACGTGGGTGCCGTGCCAGGAGCTGTCTTCCGGCTGCGAGCCGTTGTAGCACTCGTTGGCGTTCTCGACCCAGTCACCGTAATCCTGTGCGCCCGGCACGCGGTCGTCGGTGGCACGGCGCGAGGTCTCGGCGTCACTGATGAAATCGTAGCCTTCCAGCAGGTTGCCGACCAGGTCCGGGTGCTGCGGCAGGATGCCGGTGTCGAGCACGGCAACCACCACGCCCTCACCCTGCGAGACATCCCACGCCGCCGGTGCATTGATGCCGCCGGTGGCGTTGCCCAGGTGCCACTGGTACTGCGCGTAGTACGGATCGTTCGGCACCAGGGCCGGCTTCACGTCGCCCGCGCGCAGCTCGCTGCGGCGCAGCTTGACGTCGGCTTCGGCGTACTGGACCGACGGGTCGGCCTTGAGCTCCTTCAGCACGCGCTGCAGTTCGGCCGGCGCCAGTCGGCCCTGCAGGCGGATCACGTCCGCGCCGATGCCAAGCTTGCGCACCACCTGCGGGCCCAGGGTGCTGGCACGGCTGGTGCCACCGGACAGGCTGGCGCGGGTCAGTGCGGACTGCACGGTGGACAGCTTGGCCGAGCGGTCGCTGGCGGCAGCGGTACCGGCGCGGTACTTCACGATGATGCGCTCGGCACCCGCTTCAGCGGTGCTGGCCTGGCGCACCGGCTCGCGGGTCGGCAGGCCGGCAGCGTGGACCGCACCTGCGGCGGTCATCGACAGCATGGCGGCAGCAAGCACGTTGATGCGAAGGTTCTGCTTATTGATCACGTCACATTCCTCTTCTGGGTCATGGTTGGATCCAACACTGCGGCCATCATTCCTTGACGGTTCCCGGCTGGCCGAGCCGGGGTTGCCGAGACCTCCCCTCAGGCCCTGTTGCAGAAGCAGCGCCGGCGGCGTGACCACCGGCGCGTTGTCGCCTTACCAACCGAAGCCGGCACCGACGCCCACCGAGGCGTCATCACTGCTGAACGCACCGCCCAAGGTGACCGTGGCGCGGTCGCTGATCGCACGCTGGTAGCCGAGCGACATCGCCGATTCGCCACCCTGGAAACCGATGCCGACACCGACCCGGTTCTGGGTGCGGATGCCGGCGGCACTGGTGGCCATGTTGAGCATGGCTGCGCTCATCGCGCCCTGGCGGTCGATGCGGCGATCCATGTTGCGCAGGCGTCCGTCCACTTCGCCCTTGAACACATCGAAGCTGTCGGCAACGGCCTGCACGCGGCTGTCGGTATAGCTGTTGGCGGTGGTGATGCCGCGGTCCAGCTGACCCTTGTTCACCGCATCGGTGGCCGCAGTACCGGCGGCCACATTGGTGACCTGGCGTTCGTTGCCCTCGCTGCCTACCGAGACGGTGTTGGCACGGTCAGCCACTGAGCCCTGGCCCAGTGCGACCGCATTGGCCGCCGAGGCCGTGGCCCCCTGGCCGATGGCCGTGGACGAGGCCGCCGTGGCGACAGCGCCGTCACCAACGGTCACGGCGTTGATGCCGGTGCCGGCACTGGCCACCGCCTGTGCGGTGCCGGCCGTCGCAGCGGTGGGCGTGCCCTGCACGCCGGCCGTGGTCGCTGCGGTATCGGCGGCAGTGGCGGCGGTGATGCTGGCCTTGCCGGCGTCCATCACCGCGGCCGAACGCAGGCTGGCGGTGCGTGCACTGCTGCCACTGGTCCCAGCGGTGCGCTGGTCAAGCTCGGTCACCTTGCGGTCCAGCGCGCCCAGTGCGTCGCCGACATTGCTGTAGGTCGAGCCCTGGATGACGTAGTTGGGCGCAACGAACAGGCCCTGCATGCCAACGCTGGCACCACCGCCGAGGATGCTGGCTGCATCGCTGAGCGACTGGAACAACTGGCCGCCGTTGACCGCCTGGCGGCTGCCGGCGGCAATGCTGCCGGCACCGACGTTGTCGATGACGGTGCCTTCGATGCCGGACAGGGTCAGGCGATCACGGCTGGCATCGTCATAGCCGACGGCATTGGCGGCGCTGGTTTCCACCGTGGCGATGCGCGAGTCGAAATCACCGACGCGGGTCTCAACCGCACCCACGCGCTGGTTGGTGACGTTGAGCTGCGAACCGGTGACCGCATCAGTGCTGCCGGCGGCAATGCGGCCGTCAGCCACGTTGACGATGCGGCGGGTGGCGGGACCATCGGTGCCGTTGCCGCCACCGACCGAGATCACGTTGGCTTCCACCGCACGTGCGCCGGCACCCAGCGCCACCGAGTTGCTGCCGGTAACCGCGCTGTTGGCACCCAGGGCCAGCGATGCGTTGCCGATGGCGTTGGCGCTGCTACCCACGGCATTGCTGCGGTTGCCACTGGCGCTGGCGTTGGAACCCACGGCCACCGCATCGGTGCCGCTGGCGGTGGCCATGCCGGTACCGTTGGCCTTGAAGCGCTGGCCCACTGCATCGGCAGTCGCGGCCACCGCATCGAGCTGGCCCTTGTTCACTGCATCGGTGGTTTCAGTACCTGCGGCCACGTTGGTGATCTGCCGCTGCGTGGCCGCATTGCCTACCGATACTGTGTTGGCGCGGGTGGCCTGCGAGCCGTTGCCGAGGGCGACGCTGTTGGCCGCACTGGCCGTGCTGTTGGCACCCAGTGCGGTGGCATCGGTCGCGTCAGCCCAGGCATTCCAGCCGATGGCGCTGGCGTAATCGCCCGTGGCCCAGGCACCGGCACCGAAGGCAGCTGCGCCGGTACCGCTGGCACGCGCCGGGATCAGGCCGTAGTAGGTGCTGCCGCCGATGGCCACGCTCTCGTCACCGGTAGCCTCGCTGGACTGGCCCATCGCAACCGCATTGGCACCTGCCGCTGCCGCACCGAAGCCGACCGCCGTGGTGTTCGCGCCGGTCGCGGCCGAACCGTAGCCCAGCGCGGTGCCGAGACGGCCACTGGCTTCGCTGTAACCGCCCACTGCGGTGGTGCCGTCGGCCGTGGCCGAGGCGCGGAAGCCGCTGGCCAGCGACTGTGCGCCACTGGCGATGGCCTCGGCACCGTTGGCGGTGCTGTAGACGCCCGTTGCCTGGGCGGCGTTGCCGGTGGCGGTGCTGCTGATTTCACTGGCCACTGCGCCACTGCCATACGCGGCGCTGTTTTCGCCGGTGGCCTGCGCCTCGTTGCCGACGGCCGCCGCATTGATGCCGGTCGCCAGGCTGTTGAAGCCGACGGCCGTGGCATTGCCGGCCAGGGCGGTGGCACCGCTGCCCAATGCGGTGGTGCCATTGCCGATGGCGTTGGACGCTTCGCCGGCCGCCAGTGCGTTGTCGCCTTCCACGTAGGCACCGGCATCACTGTCGGCGCTGGCGCTGGCCTGGAAGTACCTGCTGGTCCCTTCCGCCGTGGCGGCGACGGCATCCAGCTGGTCCTTGTTGACCGCGTCGGTGCCTTCAGTACCTGCAGCGACGTGGGTGATCTGGCGTTCGCTGCCAGCGCTGCCGACGGCCACGGTGTTGTCACGGTCGGCGGTGGAACCGGCGCCGAGCGCAACGCTGTTGATGCCGTTGGCAGTGGCGCTGGCACCGAGCGCGGTGGACTGCGCACCATCGGCCCATGAGTTCCAGCCGATGGCGGTGGCGTAGTCGTCGGTGGCCCAGGCACCGGCACCAAAGGCGGCCGCGCCGTAACCGCTGGCACGCGCCGGAATCAGGCCGTAGAAGGTGCTGCCGCCGATGGCAACGCTTTCATCGCCGCTGGCTTCGCTGGAATCACCCATGGCCACCGAACTTGCACCGGTGGCGGCAGCAAACACACCCGCTGCGGTGCTGTTGGCACCACTGGCCAGCGTGCCGTAACCCAACGCCGAACCGAGGCGGCCGCTGGCTTCGCTGTAGCCGCCGACCGCGGTCGTGCCGTCGGCCGAGGCCGAGGCGCGGAAGCCGCTGGCCAGCGACTGTGCGCCACTGGCAACTGCTTCGGCACCGTTGGCGGTGCTGTAGACCGCCGTGGCCTGTGCACCCGCACCGGTCGCGGTGGTGCTGGTTTCGCTGGCGACGGCACCGCTGCCCAGCGCGGCGCTTTCTTCGCCGGTGGCCTGTGCGTTGGTGCCGACCGCCGCCGCGTTGGCGCCGGTGGCCAGACTATTGAAGCCCACTGCCGTGGCATTGGCAGCCAGGGCGGTGGCACCGCCGCCGAGCGCGGTGGCGCCATCGCCGATGGCGTTGGCGGCTTCACCGGCCGCCAGTGCGCTGTCACCTTCAGCCAGGGCGCCGGCATCGCTGTTTTCGCTACCGGCAGCCTGGAAGTACTTGCGGGTGTTCTCGGCCACTGCGGACACGGCGTCCAGCTGATCCTTGTTCACCGCGTCGGTGCCTTCCGTACCGGCGGCGACATTGGTGATCTGGCGCGTATTGCCTGCCCCGCCGACCGAAACCGTGTTGTCGCGGTCGGCAATCGAGTCGGCGCCCAGCGCCACGCTGTTGGCGCCCTGCGCCTCCGCCGCGTTGCCAAGCGCGGTGGCATTGGTGCCCGGTGCCCAGGCGCCACCACCGACGGCCGTGGAGTAGTCACCCGAGGCTTCGGTGGCCAGGATGCCGAACAGCGAGCCGCCGATGGCCACGCTGTTTACACCCGTCGCCAGGCTGCCCTGGCCGGTGGCCGTGGCGTAGGCACCGGAGGCTTCCGAATCGCCACCCAGGGCCACGCTGTTGGAACCGGAGGCGCTGGCGAAGTTGCCCAAGGCGGTGGCATTGAACGCCGACGCGTTGGCATAGCCACCGATGGCGGTGCTGTAGCCGCCGGTGGCTTCGGCACCGATGCCGAACGCCGCCGATGCGGTACCGCTGGCCACGCTTTCGCTGCCGACAGCGGTGGCCGCCTCGCCACTGGCCGTGCTGAAGTAACCCACCGCCACGGCTTCCTCGCCACTGGCTTCGGACAGCACGCCGCTGGCGGTGCTGCCTGCACCGCTGGCCACGGCTGCGGCACCGAAGGCCGCGCTCTGCTCACCGCTGGCTTCGCTTTCGGCGCCCTGCGCGGTGGCGTACTCGCCGGTGGCCTGTGCGTTGGCACCGATGGCGCTGGCGTTGTCTGCGCTGGCCAGGGCGTTGAAGCCCAGTGCCTGTGCGTTGCTGCCGATGGCATTGGCACCGCTGCCCAATGCGGTGGCGCCATCGCCGATGGCGTTGGCCGATTCGCCGGCCGCCAAGGCATTGTCACCCTCTACGTAGGCGCCGGCATCGCTGTCATCACTGCCGCTGGCCTGGAAGTACTTGCTGGTGGTAGCCGCGCTGGCCGCGACGGCATCCAGCTGGGCCTTGTTCACCGCATCGGTCGCCTGCGTGCCGGCGGCAACATTGGTCACCTGACGTTCGTTGCCGGTGCTGCCCACCGAGACGCTGCGGTCGCGGTCGGCCACCGAGCCGGCACCCAGAGCCACGGCGTTGTTGCCGCTGGCAGTGCTGCCGGCACCGATGGCGATGGCGCTTTCACCACCGGCCACGGTGTTGGTGCCCACTGCGATGCTGTTGATGCTGTTGCCCAATGCCTGGAAGCCCAGCGCAACGCTGTTGTCGCCGTAGCTGAAGGCACCGCGGCCCACGGCAGTGGAACTGGTGCCGTTGGCCCAGCTGTTGTAGCCGATGGAGGTGGCGCCATTCGCGCTGGCCCATGCCGCCGGGCCGACGGCCGACGCATTGGTGCCGGTGGCCCACGCGCCCGCGCCAAAGGCGGTAGCGCCCTCTTCGCTGGCAGTGCTGTAACCGCCGACGGCCGTGCTGTCGGCGGCCTTGGCGAAGGCGCTGTCGCCGATGGCGACCGCATAGCTGCCGGTGGCGCGCGACTTCCCGCCCGCGGCGAAGCTGTTGTCCCCGGTCGCCTGCGCCGCATTGCCGAAGGCACTGCTGCTGGCTCCGGTGGCCTGTGCGGCGTTGCCCACGGCGGTGGAGCCGGCCGAGGCCGTGGTACCGACCTGCACCGGATTGCCTTCGTCATCCAGCAGCGGCTGGTTGTACTCGTCGTAGGCCTGGCCGAGGCCACCCACGGCCACGGCACCCTCACCATCGGCGAAGGTGTTGCGCCCCAGCGCGACGGTGTCGGCACCGATGGCGGCCGCACCCGCACCCTGTGCGAGGGCGCCTGCGCCTATCGCGTTGCTGGCCGAACCGGCCGCGACCGCACCTTCGCCTTCGGCGTAGGCGCCGGCATCGCTGCCCTCCTCGCCCTGCGCCTGGAAGAAGTGCGCGGTGGTGTCGGCGGTGCTGGCCACGGCGTCGAGCTGGGCCTTGTTCACCGCATCGGTGGCTTCGGTACCGGCGGCTACCGAGGTGATCTGGCGTTCGTTGCCTTCGCTGCCGACGGCCACGCTGTTGTCGCGCACGGCTTCAGAGTTGGCACCGAGCGCCACACTGTTGGCGCCGCGAGCCGTGGAGTAGTAGCCCACGGCGGTGCTCTGCGTGCCGCTGGCC
Source organism: Stenotrophomonas sp. NPDC077659 (assembly GCF_050268705.1). Lineage (NCBI taxonomy): Bacteria > Pseudomonadati > Pseudomonadota > Gammaproteobacteria > Lysobacterales > Lysobacteraceae > Stenotrophomonas > Stenotrophomonas sp. NPDC077659. The sequence goes on from NZ_JBNNHG010000008.1 coordinate 37,381, forward strand.
CAGCTCTGCGCGCCCAGCGCGCTGGCGTTCTCGCCCGGCGCATAGGCGAAGTAGCCGACGGCCACCGATTCGGCGCCGGACGCTTCGGTCAGGCTGCCGTTGGCCACGGCATGATCGCCGCTGGCGATGGCCCCGGCACCGACGGCCGTGGCCGCTTCACCGCTGGCCTGGGTCTGCACGAAGAAACCCAGACCGGGGATCAGATCGGCCGGGCCACCGATGGCCACGCTGCTGGTGCCGGTGGCGTTGCTCTGCGTGCCCAGCGCGGTGGAGTAATCACCGACAGCATTGGCCACCGCACCGAAGGCGGAAGACTGCGCGCCGGCGGCATAGGCACCGACGCCATACGAGGAGGCGGCGAAGCCGCTGGCTTCGGCGCTGGCACCGACGGCCGTACCGCCGACACCGGCACTGGTGGCGCCGGTTTCAACCGGGACACCCCCGCTGGTGATCAGCGGATTGCCTTCTTCGTCGACCGCAGCGCCACCGACGGCGACACTGCCCGGACCTGCAGCCTGCGCGTTGTAACCGAACGCGGCACTGTTCTGGCCGCTGGCCAGCGCGTTGTTGCCCACGGCGGTGGCGCTCTGCGCAACCGCCGTGGCACCGGCGCCTACGGCTGTGGTGCCGTTGCCGATGGCATTGGCGGCCTCACCTGCGGCCAGCGCGTCATCCCCCTCTGCCAGTGCACCGGCATCGCTGTTGCTGCTGCCGGTGGCCTGGAAGCGCTTGGCGGTGGTGTCGGCCACGGCGGCAACGTCCTTCAACTGTCCGACATTGACCGCGTCGGTGTCTTCGCTGCCCGCGGCGACGTGGGTGACCTGGCGTTCGCTGCCAGCACTGCCGACGGCCACGGTGTTGTCACGGTCGGCGGTGGAACCGGCCCCGAGCGCAACGCTGTTGATGCCGTTGGCAGTGGCGCTTGCGCCCAGCGCGGTGGACTGGGCACCGTCGGCCCATGAGTTCCAGCCAATGGCGGTGGCGTAATCGTCGGTGGCCCAGGCACCGGCACCGAAGGCGGCCGCACCGTAACCACTGGCACGGGACGGAATCAGGCCGTAGAAGGTGCTGCCGCCGATGGCCACGCTTTCATCGCCGCTGGCTTCACTGGAATCGCCCATGGCCACCGAACTTGCGCCGGTGGCGGTGGCGAACACGCCTGCGGCGGTGCTGTTGGCACCGCTGGCCAGCGTGCCGTAACCCAACGCCGAACCGAGGCGGCCGCTGGCTTCGCTGTAGCCGCCGACGGCGGTCGTGCCGTCGGCCGAGGCCGAGGCGCGGAAGCCGCTGGACAGCGATTGTGCGCCGCTGGCGATGGCCTCGGCGCCGTTGGCGGTGCTGTAGACGGCCGTTGCCTGTGCACCCGCACCGGTCGCGGTGGTGCTGGTTTCACTGGCCACCGCACCGCTGCCCAGTGCGGCGCTGTCGCTGCCGCTGGCCTGTGCATTGGTGCCCACGGCAGATGCGTTTTCGCCGGTGGCCAGGCTGTTGTAGCCCACCGCCGTGGCGTTGGTGGCCAGGGCGGCGGCACCGCCGCCAAGCGCGATGGCGCCATCGCCGATGGCGTTGGCAGCTTCACCGGCCGCCAGTGCGCTGTCACCTTCAGCCAGAGCGCCGGCATCGCTGTTTTCGCTACCGGCAGCCTGGAAGTACTTGCGGGTGGTCTCCGCCGTGGCGGCAACCGCATCCAGCTGGTCCTTGTTCACCGCATCGGTGCCTTCGGTACCGGCGGCGACGTTGGTGATCTGACGGGTATTGCCTGCGCCGCCGACCGAAACCGTGTTGTCGCGGTCGGCAATCGAGTCGGCGCCCAGCGCCACGCTGTTGGCGCCCTGCGCCTCTGCCGCGTTGCCAAGTGCGGTGGCATTGGTGCCCGGTGCCCAGGCGCCACCACCGACGGCCGTGGAGTAGTCACCCGAGGCTTCGGTTGGCAGCAGGCCGAACAGTGCGCCACCCACGGCCACCGAGTTGGTGCCGGTGGCCAGGCTGCTCTGGCCGGTGGCGGTGCTGTAGGCGCCGCTGGCCTGGGCATCACCACCCACGGCCACGCTGTTGGAGCCGGTGGCGCTGGCGGCATTGCCGACAGCGGTGGCATTGAAGGCCGAGGCGTTGGACAGGCCGCCCAGTGCGGTGCTGTAACCGCCGGAGGCTTCTGCACCGACACCGAAACTGGCCGCTGCGGTACCGCTGGCGGCGCTGCCCGCACCGACGCTGGTGCTGCCACTGCCGACGGCCTGCGCCTGCGCGCCGATGGCGGTGGCGCTGTCGGCGGTGGCCTGTGCGCCATTGCCCAGCGCGGTGGTGTCGTCGCCGCTGGCAACGGCCGATGCACCGGCCGCCAGTGCGCCCTCGCCGTCGATCTGCGCAGCATCGCTGTCATCGCCAGCGCCATCGGCCTTGAAGTAACGCCTGCCCCCGGCAGCTGCGGCGGCCAGCGCGGCCTGGGTGGCCTGCGCCTGGGCATCGAGCTGTGCGCGGTTGACCGCATCGGTCGCCGCCGTGCCCGCAGCCACGTTGGTGATCTGTCGTTCGTTGCCCGCCGCGCCCACCGAAACGGTGTTGGCACGGTTGGCGTTGGAGCCCGCGCCGAGGGCAACGCTGTTGGCGGCGCTGGCGGTGCTGCCGGTGCCCACCGCCACCGCATTGCGGCCACTGGCGTTGGCGCTGCCGTCCACCACGCACTGGTCGATCAGGCTGCTGCTGAGGGTGACGCAGTTGGCGTTGCCACCGATCTCCACCGACTGGGCGGCGGCCAGGCCCGTGCCTCCCAGTCCCATGGCCAGAGCAAGCGCTGCGGCCAGCGTCAGCGGCCGGACCGCGTCACGGCGCTGGTCGACGACCCCACCGCGCGCGTCGGAAGAGGCCAGTTCCGAGGCCACCACCAACTGACCCAACGCTTTGTTCCAGACCTTGCGATAAATCCGATTCATCGATACGGCTCCTGATTTTGGACTGGTTTTGGGCAAAGCAACGCCAGCGCCGGACCTTCTGGTCCAACGTCCCCTCGGGGCGTTATTCGCGTGATTCACTGCGGGTATTGCCGGGCATCGCGCAGCGACAGAAAACCGGGCGCAGGCGACGTGCGGTTACTGCGGTATGAACAGATTTGAAACAGGGCCCAAGTGTTAACGGCAACTTTCTGGATCGTCAAGACTTTGACGCAGCAATTGCCATTGCCGTGAAGCAGTTCACGTTTTCACGTATTTAGTGAAGGATTTTGTTAGAAACACGTGACGAAGTGTTGGCGTCATGTAAACGCATGTAACTGGTGGCTGCGGCAGGAGTTTCTGCCCACATAAAGAAAAACCCGACAGTCGCCTGTCGGGTTTTCCGTACTACATCGAATTGCGGCCTGCGCGGCGATTGCGCGATCAGCCGCACCACACCCGCGCGTTGCGGAACATCCGCATCCACGGCGAATCCCCCTGCCACTCGGCCGGGGCCCAGCTCAGGTTGAGCGCACGCGCGGTGCGTTCCGGGTGCGGCATCATGATGGTGACGCGGCCATCGATGCTGGTCAGGCCGGTGATGCCGTCCGGCGAACCGTTCGGGTTCAGCGGGTACTGGCTGGCCACGTTGCCGTTGCCGTCGACGTAGCGCAGCGCCACGCGGGCGGCGGCCTGGTCCACGGCGTTGTCGAACACGGCCTGGCCCTCGCCATGCGCCACCGCCACCGGCAGGCGCGAACCGGCCATGCCACGCAGCAGGATCGACGGCGACTCCACCACTTCCAGCAGCGCGGTGCGGGCTTCGAACTGCTCGCTGGCGTTGCGGCGGAACTGCGGCCAGTGCTCGGCACCGGGGATGATGTCCTTCAGCTGGCTCATCATCTGGCAGCCGTTGCACACGCCCAGGGCGAAGCTGTCTTCGCGGGCAAAGAACGCGGCGAAGGCATCACGCAGCGCGCTGCGTTCCAGGATCGAGGTCGCCCAGCCGCGGCCGGCACCGAGCACATCGCCGTAGCTGAAGCCACCGCAGGCCACCAGGCCGGTGAACTCCTGCAGGGCGACGCGGCCTTCGATCAGGTCGCTCATGTGCACGTCGAAGGCGCGGAAGCCGGCACGTTCGAAGGCGTTGGCCATTTCAATCTGGCCGTTGACGCCCTGTTCGCGCAGCACCGCCACACGCGGGCGGGCGCCGGTGCTGATGAACGGCCCTGCCACGTCCTCGGCCAGGTCGAAGCTGAGCTTCGGCTTCAGGCCCGGTGCCGTGAAGGCACGGGCCACCTCACGCTCGGCGTCGGCGTTGGCCGGGTTGTCGCGGCGCTTCTGCATCGCATGGGTCACCGACCACCAGGCGTCGAACAGCGCTTCCCAGCGCCACTCGGCCAGGTTCTCGCCGCCCAGCGACACACGCACCACCGGCGCGGTGCTCGGCTTGGCGATGCGCTGCGCGCATTCAATCAAGGCATGGCGCTCGATCAGGTCGGCGAAAGCCGCGCGGTCTTCGCGGGCAATCTGCACCACCGCACCCAGCTCTTCATTGAACAGGCTGCGGAACGGATCGTCGCCCCAGGCATCGAGGGTGATGTCCAGGCCCAGGCGCGAGGTGAAGGCCATCTCGCACAGTGCGGCGAAGGCACCGCCGTCGCTGCGGTCGTGGTAGGCCAGCAGCAGGCCCGCCTGGCGCGCGTCGCGGATCAGTTCGAAGAAGGCCCGCAGGCGCTGCGGGTCATCCAGGTCCGGCGCGGCACCAGCAAAGGCCGGCAGGTCGCCGTGGTCGGCATGCACCTGGGCCAGGATCGACCCGCCCAGGCGCTGCTTGCCGGCGCCCAGGCCGATCAGCCACAGCTCGCTGTCCACGTCACGGTCGAGCAGCGGAGTCAGCTGCTGGCGCACGTCGGCCACCGGCGCGAACGCCGAGATGACCAGCGACACCGGCGACACGCTCTTGTGCGCTTCGCCCTGGTCGTGCCATTGCGCCTGCATCGACAGCGAGTCCTTGCCCACCGGGATGCTGATGTCCAGCTGCGGGCACAGTTCCATGCCCACCGCCTTCACCGCGTCGTACAGCAGCGCGTCTTCGCCCGGGTGGCCGGCCGCGGCCATCCAGTTCGCCGACAGCTTGATTTCATCCAGCGCATCGACCGGGGCCGCGCACAGGTTGGTCAGCGCTTCGCCCACCGCCATGCGTGCCGAGGCGGCGGCGTCGAGCAGGGCCAGCGGGGTGCGCTCGCCCAGCGACATGGCTTCGCCGGCCACGCCGTCGAAATCGGCCAGGGTGATCGCCACATCGGCCACCGGCAGCTGCCACGGGCCGACCATCTGTTCGCGCGCGGTCAGGCCACCGACGCTGCGGTCACCGATGGTGACCAGGAAATTCTTCGAGGCCACGGTGGGGTGCGCAAGCACGCGCAGGCCCGCTTCGTGCAGATCCAGGCCGCCGGTCTTCAGCGCCGGCCAGCGCGGGGCCGGCGGGTGCGCGGTGTCGCGATGCATCTTCGGCGGCTTGCCGAACAGCACGTCCATCGGCAGGTCGATCGGTGCGTCGGCCGGGGTGTGGCCCGGCACGGCACCATAGGCCACCACCAGGTGTTCCTCGGCAGTGGCCACACCGACCGCCGCGAACGGGCAGCGTTCGCGGGCGCACAGCGCGGCGAACTCGGCCAGGCGTTCCTGGGCCACGCCCAGCACATAGCGCTCCTGCGATTCGTTGCACCACAGCTGCATCGGCGAAAGCGACGGATCATCGGTGGGCACCTTGCCCAGGTCGATGACGCCGCCGACGTTAGAGTCGTGCAGCAGTTCGGGGATGGCATTGGACAGGCCACCGGCGCCGACGTCGTGGAAGAACTTGATCGGGTTGTTGGCGCCCATCGCCACGCAGCGGTCGATGACCTCCTGGCAGCGGCGTTCCATTTCAGGGTTGTCGCGCTGCACGCTGGCGAAGTCCAGGTCCTCGGCGCTTTCACCGGAGGCCACCGAACTGGCGGCACCACCGCCCAGGCCGATCAGCATCGCCGGGCCACCGAGCACGATGACCGCATCACCGGCCTGCAGCGGGATCTTGTCGACCTGGATGCGGTCGATCGCGCCCAGGCCGCCGGCCAGCATGATCGGCTTGTCGTAGGCGCGGACCAGATCGGCGCCTTCGGGCAGCTCGAAGCTGCGGAAGTAGCCGAGCAGGTTCGGGCGCCCGAACTCGTTGTTGAACGCGGCGCCGCCGAGCGGACCGTCGGTCATGATGTCCAGCGCCGGTGCCATGCGCGGGTTCAGCGCGCGCGATGCTTCCCACGGCTGCGGCAACTCGGGAATGCGCAGGTGCGAAACCGAGAAACCGGACAGCCCGGCCTTCGGCTTGCCACCACGGCCGGTCGCGCCCTCATCGCGGATTTCGCCACCGTTGCCGGTGGACGCGCCCGGGAACGGCGCGATCGCGGTCGGGTGGTTGTGCGTTTCCACCTTGATCTGGAAGGCGCTGGGCACCTGCGGTTCGCGGCGGTATTCGCCGCTGGCTGGATCGGGGCGGTAGCGCGCGGCCGGGTGGCCTTCGATCACCGCAGCGTTGTCGCTGTACGCGCTGAGCGTGTGCTGCGGGGTCTGCTGGTGGGTGTTCTTGATCATCCGGAACAGCGAACGGTCCTGTTCCTGGCCGTCGATGGTCCAGCTGGCGTTGAAGATCTTGTGGCGGCAGTGCTCGGAGTTGGCCTGCGCGAACATCATCAGTTCGACGTCCGACGGCGAGCGGCCCAGCGCGGTGAAGCGTTCGCGCAGGTAGTCGATCTCGTCCTGGGCCATGGCCAGACCGAGGCGCTGGTTGGCAGCCTCCAGCTGATCCACCGGCACGCGTTCCAGCTCGCCACGGGCGGGCGCCGAGAACAGCGCATGGCCCTGCTCCACGGTCTCCAGCACCGACTGCGTCATCGGGTCATGCAGGGCCTTGACCAGCGCCTGCCGGGCGGCGGCCTCGGTCGGCCAGCCCTGCACGTCAATGCGCAGGCCGCGCTCGACCCGGCTGACCGGCTGGCCGGCACCGCGGACCAGTTCGGTGGCCTTGCTGGACCAGGGCGACAGCGTGCCAAGGCGGGGCACGACGATGCGGCTGACGGCGCCGTCGGCGACAGCCTCGGCCTGCGGATGGGCTTCCAGGATGCGGCACAGGGTGGCCACGTCAGGGACGGCCGAACCTTCGGGCTGGACGAAGTAGACGTGCCAGGCACCGCTGATGCGCAGGGAGGGAGCGATGGACTGCAGGCGGGATTCAAGGCGTTCGCGGCGGAACAGCGACAGGGCGGGCGCGCCCTCAAGGACCATCATGTCCGGGGAACCGTAGTTGGGAAACGGGCCCGACATTGTACCGGAACCGGGGGGAGGGCTTTGGCCGGGCGGCGCCCGGCACCCGCAGAGGCGCCCAAGCCACGGCAACGGCCGGAGCAACAGCCAGAGCAACGGCAACAGCGGGTTTCCTGGGGATGGCGGGGTGGCTCAGGTTGCGGGGGACGGCGCAAGTACGTCCATGTAGCCTCGGTCGCGCCATCCATGGCGCTCACGCCCCCGCAACCGGACCCACCCCGCCTCCGACAATTTCCCGGTGGCCAGTAGATCCACGCCATGCGTGGATGCCTCCCGGTAGTGCCGGCCGCTGGCCGGCAACCAGATCAAAAGCCAGAAAGTGGCATCACGAGCGCAGCGACCGGCTTTTGCTTTTGAATTTTCCTTTGGTCTTTCGTGGCTGGCGCGCACAGGAACCTGTCCGTGGCCGGGCGGGCGGGTTGCGCCGGGGCGTGAGCCGCATGGATGCGGCGACCGAGCTTACAAGGACGTACTTGCAGCGCCCCCTGCGCAGCCCACCCGCCCGGCCGACCCAAGAAACCCACAGCCCGCCCCAGCCACGAGGGGGCTCTGCCGATGGCGGCCAACCGCGCGCCAGCGCCGCCCTTCGCCGGAATGCCGGAAACATGCGCTCGCTCACGGATTGCCCACGCAATTGATGACAACGTTGTCCCCACCTGGCCCCGGACTCTCTCCCCGGCCCTCCAGGTACCCCCGTCCGCCCCACCGTCGCCCTTATGCCGGCGACGTCCGGACCTGCGTCACGCGCGGCGCCATCCGGGCCCGCGCGCCACCGGAAGTCGGAGACACACCATGTACGACAAGCTTGTGCAGAGTGCCGATGCACGCAGTGCCAAACGTTCCTCCCACTCCCCGCGCCGCCTGGCCTGGCTGCTGGCCCTGACCGTCGGGGCTGCCGCCCTGCCCGGTCTGGCCGAGGCGGCCAGCTGTGCCGGCGTCGCCCAATGGGACCAGGCCAAGATCTACCGGGCCGGCGACACCCTGCAGAAGGGAGGTGTCCTGTATCGGGCGAACCAGGACATCTGGAACGCACCGCCGGACCACCCCGCCGGGGCGCCCTATTACACCAACCTCGGCGCCTGTGATGGCAGCGGCAGCAACCAGCCGCCGGTGGTCAGCCTGACCTCGCCGGCCAATGGCGAAAGCTTCAGCGCCGGCAGCACGGTCACCGTGGCCGCAACGGCCAGCGACCCGGACGGCAGCGTCAGCAAGGTCGAGTTCTTCCGCGATGGCGGCTCGATCGGCGTGGACACCAGTGCGCCGTACAGCGCCAGCTGGGCCAACGCCAGCGCCGGCAGCCACACCCTGCGCGCGGTGGCCACCGACAACAGCAACGCCACCACCAGCACCCCCACCATCACCATCACCGTCAACGCCGCCGGTGGCGATACCACCGCACCCAGCGTGCCCGGCGGGCTGGCCGTGGGCACCCGCACCGCCAGCAGCATCGCGCTGAGCTGGAGTCCCTCCACCGACAACACCGGCGGCAGCGGCCTGGCCGGCTACGACGTGTACCGCAACGGCAGCCTGGTCGGCTCGCCGTCCAGCGCCAGCTACATCGATGGCGGCCTCACCGCCTCGACCACCTACAGCTACCGTGTGCGTGCCCGCGACAACGCCGGCAATGCGTCGGCCCAGGGCAGCGTGGTCAGTGCCACCACCCTGGCCGGCGGTGGCGGCGGTACCGGCAAGCGGGTCATCGGCTACTTCACCCAGTGGGGCATCTACGGCCGCAACTACCGGGTGAAGAACATCGACAGCAGCGGTTCGGCCGCACGCCTGACCCACATCAACTACGCCTTCGGCAACGTGCGCAACAACCGCTGCGAAGTGGGCATCACCCAGCCGTCGGATCCCAACAGCGGTGCCGGTGGCGATGCGTTCGCCGATTACACCAAGGCTTTCGGTGCTGGTGAGAGCGTGAGCGGCAGCGCCGACACCTGGGACCAGCCGTTGCGTGGCAACTGGAACCAGCTCAAGCAGCTCAAAGCCAAGTACCCGGACCTGAAGGTACTGATCTCGCTGGGCGGCTGGACGTGGTCGCGTGGCTTCTCCAGCGCTGCTCGCCCGGAAAACCGCCAGGCCTTCGTCGCCTCCTGCATCGATGCCTACATCAAGGGCAACCTGCCGGTGACCGACGGGGCCGGAGGCAGCGGGGCAGCACTGGGTGTGTTCGATGGCATCGACATCGACTGGGAATACCCGGTGGCCTGTGGCATTGCCTGCGGCGCGCCTGAAGACAACGCCAACTTCACCGCGCTGATGGCCGAGTTCCGCCGCCAGCTCGATGCAGTGCGGCCAGGCCTGCTGCTGACCGTGGCCGTGGGTGCGGGCATCGACAAGGTCCGTGTCACCGACCCGGCCGCGTACCACCCGTACCTGGACTACATCAACGTAATGACCTACGACTTCCACGGCGCGTGGGATGCGAAGACCAATCACCAGTCGGCGTTGTTCGATTCACCGAATGATCCGTCCACGGGCGACCAGAAGCTGTACAACAGCAACGATGCCATCGAGGCCTTCATCAGCCGCGGCGTGCCGGCGGCCAAGCTCAATCTGGGCATCGGCTATTACGGGCGTGGCTGGACCGGCGTGGCCAGCGGCAACAACGGCATGTACCAGACCGCCGGCGGTGCGGCACCAGGCACCTACGAGGCTGGCATCGAAGACTGGAAGGTGCTCAAGAACCTGGCCTGGCAGGGCTACACCGACAACACCGCCGGTGCCACCTGGATCTACAACGGCAGCACGTTGTGGAGCTTCGACACACCGGCCAACATCACCCGCAAGATGGGCTATGTGAAGACCCAGGGCCTGGGCGGTGCGTTCGTCTGGGAGTTCAGCGGTGACGACGCGCAGGGCACGCTGACCAAGGCGGTCAGTGATGGACTGAAGTAGGCAAGAAGCCGGGGGCACCACGCGTGCCCCCGGCTGGATATACCCGGATGCGTGGAATCTGGAAGCGCGCGGCAAGTGGGGCATGGCATACCGCTCATCTGCCTGCTGCACGGAAACGCCTGATGTCACTGCTCGACCCACTCCCCCCCTTGGTCTCGCCAGGCCTGGTCCTCGCCGTCTCCCGCAAGCTTTCCGCTGCGCTGCCTGCGCCACAGCCGCCAACATGCTCCCTGCCGCTGGCGGGAATCACCAACACCACACCGTTGCCTGGCCCGGCCTCACGTTCCGGTGAACCCATCCCTCCGGGCCCCGCTCTGCTGCAGCCCGGCTACCTGAAAGAACGCTGCAGACAGTGGGAAGCGCGCATCAGCGGTTCGACCCGGCCATCAGCGCAGGCCACGGACATGCCCGATGCCGCCTTGCAGATGTACAGGAAACCTCCGCTGCCCCCGGCCGCAACGTTCGCACTGCGTCGCGTGGAAGGCGCTCCGTCCGGCACCGTCGATCCCACACGACCGGCGCTTCCCCTGTTGGCAGCCATGGCCGAGCATCGGGCGCGGCACGGCGACACCTTCCAGTGGCGCCCGCTGCTTCTGGCTGGCATGCCGTATTCACCCCGCCGTGCTGAACTGCATCCGTACGGCATCCAAGCCCGCCTGTCAGGTGAGGCGATGGGCGCCGATGAACCGCCGGTCATCCGGCATACGCCGGCGGTCTTCGCAGAGCGCGTGGCCGTGCACCAGTTCCAGCAGCTGCTGGGAGCCTATGCGCAGATCATCCGCGATGCCGACACCACAGCGTCGCCACGCTGCAACTGAAGCATGCACGTGCGCGGATTATGGAAGCTGGTCCGGTGAGGGAGCGGCATAAAGCCTTTCCCTCTTGCAGTCGGACCGCTTCATGGCCTTCGGGAACATTACCGCGCCCCCGCTGTCGACACAGGTAACCGCGCTCTCCGATCTTCCACATATCGGAGACTGCGTCCGGAAAGGGAAGCTGATGGCCCTGCCATTGGCTTCCATCACCAATGCCCCCCATCCTCTACCTGGGTGGCAGGCTCCGAGGCTGCAGGCAGGCCACGTCGCCGCGCTTCGCGCGCGCTGGGAAGGTCTTGCACAGGTGGCTTCAGCTGGACCTGCGCGCGTAACGGAACGTCATCGGCAACCTCAGCCGGCCCCCGAACCACGATTCCCGCGGCACACGTCCAGCAAGGCGGGAATGCCGGCGGTTTCGCATGCTGCCGCTCACTTCGCGAAGTCGGGCAGGCAGACCGCGCGGGGGCCCGGAGCATGCACGCCCGGCCCTGCAGCAGATAGCGTCGCGCCACCGCCAAGAAGAACCGAGCTGCATCCGCATGGCCTCTTACTGGCATCGACAGGAAGCATGCGGGCCAACCTGCTCTACCCGCCAAGCATGCGGGAACTGCACCCTGTCGCCGTGCAGGCGCGTCTTCTTGACCAAGGCTTGGCAGATACCCTTGATGACGCTGCCGATACCGGGTGGACCGTCCCCGCTGCGGACGCCGGTCTCAACGCGGCCGTCCTTGCCGAAGCCATCCACCCGAGCCTCTCGACGATGGCACAGGCCGCCGACGATGAAGTCGTGCTCGACGTTGAAGACGATGGCAACGAAGAGGAGACCTGGGACGACTACGACGACTATTCGCCAGAAGAGCATCAGGCCCACAACGACCGTTTCCAGAGGGAAGAAAACGCACTGGCCGCCCTTGATGCGGCCCCGGATCGGTGGCCCGTGGCTGCCGTGCAGGAACCTGCGCCCGCATCCGCCGGAATGCAGCGCAGAGCAGGCCCGATCGGCACGCATCCGGACCTTCTCGAAGGCATCCGCACCTTCAAGGCCCACTCCACGCTGCGCCGTGTCGAGAAGAATCTGTCTTCACGCATTGGTGCCAGCGCGGCCCCGGACACCGCGAGCCTGCTCAGCGAAGGTGCACAACACCTGATAACCCGGTATCAGCTGCACGTTCACGAGTTGCAGCAGGTTCAAGTGGACCAGGCAATGTTCCCCCCGCGCAGCGATGATGAGTGGGAGGCATGATACCTGCAGCGCAGGGCGGCCGGCAGGTCACCCGGCCAGCAGTCCCCGTCAGTGCCTGGCGGACAGTGTCTCCAATGCCGCACGCAATTTCGCAGGCGGCAGGTACCCTCCCAGCTGGGTGCCATCGGGCGCGAAGATCGCCGGGGTACCGCTGACACCCAGCTGCTGACCCAGCGCGTACTGCATGGCCACCGGGTTGGTGCAGTTCTTCGCCGGCACGCTGCCGCCGCGCTTGGCATTGGTCAGCGCCTGGCGGCGGTCGGCCGCGCACCAGACCGAGATCATGTCGGTGTAGTCCTTGCTGCCCAGACCCATGCGCGGGAAGGCCAGGTATTCCACGGTGATGCCGTTGCGGTTGAGCTCGGCGATGTCCTGGTGCAGCTTGCGGCAGTAACCACACTCGATATCGGTGAAGACGCTGATGGTGTACCTGGCGTTGGGCGCGGCAAACACGATGCGGTCGCCGTGGTTGGCCTTGGCCAGCAGATCGCGCCGGTAGCCGAGCAGGCCCTCGCTGTTGGCCGGACCCTTGGTCTGGACATCGTAGGGCTGCGACTGGAACAGGTAACGGCCGTCATCGGAGACATACAGCAGCTGGCCCGACACCAGCACTTCGCGGAAGGCCGGGAATGGCGCAGAGCCGATGTAATCCACCTTGGCGCCGGGAATGAGCGAGGCCAGCGCGGCACGCACGTTCCGCTCGGCCGTGCTGCTGGCCGCGGCCGGTATGGCAGCGGAGGGGGCCTTGGCGGCCGGGGGCGCCGGCTGGGCGCAGGCGGTCAGGCTGAGGGTTCCCAGCAGGGCTGCAACGGCAAATCGGAGCATCGGGCGGTCCATCAGAGAGTCTGCGCCGATTCTCGCACACCCCCGGCGCTGGCAAGCCTGTTCAGCCGCCTGCCCATGATCGATTTCTGCAAGCCGCAGTACATCACTTGGGCAAGCATGGGGGGGTCTCCTGCCGATGCTGCTGATATGCCTTCCATTGCGTCGATCCCGCTGTTGTTCAGGGCCCATGTTCTGGGAAGCGTGTCTGCCCGCGTTGCATTGGATGCCAGGCAACTCACTTCCGCCAGCCTTGTCGCGGCAATGAAGTCGATCAGCAACGCAGAGGGAAAGCTGGCCCGCCAGGTGCAACATCGAGCGTTGCCAATGGAAAAAATGCAGAAGCGCGCGGAAAAGCTCGCCGACCTGCGCTGCTGTCTTTACAGCGAAACGACGCCACTGCAGCGCGCCGCATCGTTGGAGACCACACTCCGCAGAGTCCGCAACCTTCAACCGGTTGGCAGCCATGGCGCGGCGATGATGGAGCACCATTGCAGTACTGAAAATGCACACCTGCGCGGGCGGGGCCGGGTGGCGGCAGCATTCTGGGCAGGTGAGCTGAACCAGTGGGGGCGGTTCAACGAACAGATGCATCAACTGGTGGAGCACGAGCGGAGCGTTGTTCCTTCAGGCTACCCCAGCGAATTGATTGTCAGCAGCATCCTCTCGCACCTTGATCGGTCGCAGCCACAGAACTCCGGCTTCAACCCCCAGGCGAAAGTCCTGGTGCACTTCAAGAACAAACTGCTTGGCCCACCTGCGCCCTCGGCACAGCCCGGCCGGTCCCATCTACCCGCGCGGATGATGCCGCGCGTGCAGCTTCTGCAGGTGCTCCCGCGCGACCAGGGTGTAGATCTGCGTCGTTGACAACGAACTGTGGCCCAGCAGCATCTGCAGCGCGCGCAGGTCGGCCCCGCGGTTCAACAGATGGGTGGCGAAGCTGTGGCGCAGGCCGTGCGGGCTGATCCGCGCCGGATCGATGCCGGCCACCTGTGCATGGCGCTTGACCAGATGCCAGAAGGCCTGCCGGGTCAGCGCGTGCAGCGTCAGCTCCACAAACAGCGGGGTCTGGCCGTCTGCCAATGCATGCACCTTGCCCTTGCCCACCAACTGCGGCCGCGACTCCTGCAGGTAGCGCTCCAGCCAGTACTGCGATTCCTCACCCAGGGGCACCAGGCGTTCCTTGCTGCCCTTGCCGGTGACCCGCAGCACGCCCTGGCGCAGATTGACCGCGGTGGCCGGCAACAGCACCAGCTCGCTCACGCGCAGGCCGGCGGCATACATCAGTTCCAGCATGGCGCGGTCGCGCAGGCCCAGTGGGCTGTCGACATCCGGCGCGGCCAGCAGCGCATCGATCTGGCTTTCGGCCAGCGCCTTGGGCAGCAGCCGGGGCAGCTTGGGCGGATCCAGCAGTGCGCTGGGATCCTCGCTGCGCTCACCACGGCGCACGCCATCGGCAAAGAACGCGCGCAGCGCCGACAGCAGGCGCGCATTGCTGCGCGGTGACCAGCCATGGCGGGTACGCCATGCCAAATAATCAAACAGCCCCGCGCGCTCGATGGCGGCCAGACCGCCCTCGCGGCCATCCAGCCAGCGCGCAAGCCCTTCCAGGTCACGCCGGTAGCTGTCCAGGGTGGCACGGGCCAGGCCGTTCTCGGCCCAGATCGCATCGAGGAAGCGCTGGATGCGCACACCGTCATCGGCACGCAGTTGCGGCAGCTGGGTCACCAGCTGGCGGCGCTCGGCAGGGGTGGAAGCAACGGCCATGCGTGCAGGATACGAGGGCCACTGCGTGCGCGGCCAGCTTTGCGTATGCTCGGCGCATGTCCCAGCCTGCCACCGATGCGGCCACTGCGGCCGCCACTGGAACGCCCCGCCCCCGTGCGCTGCTGCCGTGGCGCGTGCTGGCGATGGTCTATGACGCGCTGCCGGTGCTGGCGCTGTGGATGCTGGCCGGCACGCTGTTCACTCTGGCCTACACCTTCAGCGGCCATGCACAGCGCGAGAACATCGCCCCCTTCAGTGCGTGGCAATGGCTGCTGTGGGCGGTGTGCTGGGCGGTGACCGGGTGGTACGCCACGGCCAGCTGGCGGCGCGGCGGGCAGACACTGGGCATGCGTCCCTGGCGGCTGAAGCTGGAATCACGCGATGGCACGCCGCTGCGGCGGCGCCAGCTGTGGCTGCGCTTCGGGGTGGCCACGCTGTCGCTGCTGCTGGGCGGGCTGGGCTTCTGGTGGGCGTGGCTGGACCGCCAGCACCTGACCTGGCACGACCGCGCCAGCGGCACCCGCCTGGTGCGGATGCCAAAGCGCTGAT
>NZ_JBNNHG010000008.1:52866-55085 GCF_050268705.1 Stenotrophomonas sp. NPDC077659
CTACAACAGCCAGGATCAGCCGGATTTGCGCCGGAACAGCCAGCCGGACACCGCCAGCATGACGATGGGCGGCAACGCATAGGCGATGCGGTAATCGAACTTCAGCGCGCCGGCCATGCGCCCGAAGAACAGCTGCAACAGCCAGAAGCCCAGCGCGAACAGGATGCCCAGGAACAGGCGCTTGCCCATGCCGCCGCTGCGCAGCGAACCGAACGCGAACGGCACGGCGGCCAGGCACAGCGCCAGCACGTTCAACGGGTAGAACCAGCGGCTCCAGTAGATATCCTCGAAATCACGGGCATCCAGGCCGTTGCGCTCGCGGTATTCGATGCTGGTGCTCAACTCGCTCAACTTCAGGTTGCGCGGCTTGGCGATGCCGGTCGCCAGCGCGCCGGCATCCAGCTTGGAATCCCAGGGCTCGCGTGCGGCTTCTTCGCGGGTCGCACCGCGCTCGGCGAAGGTATCGCGCTTGACCCCGGTCAGCACCCAGCCGTCCTTGTCGTGTTCGGCGGTGGCAGCATGGGTGAGCGAAGCGATGTTGCCATCCTCGGCAATGCGGTACAGGCGCACATCGCGCAGGATCAGCCGCGTGCCCTTGTCACCGACCAGCTGCTCTTCGCCGCTGGCGGCATTGAGGAAGGTGTCGCCCTCGCGCGCCCACAGGCCCGAATAGCGGGCCGTGGTCACATCGGTGCCCCACTTGGCGCTCATCTTCAGCGCATCGGCGCGGTTCTGGCCCCACGGACCCAGGGTCTCGGCACTGATCACCATCACGCCGGTGAGCAGCGACAGGGCGATGGCCACCGACACACTCAGGCGCTTGCGCGACAGGCCCAGCGCGCGCAGCGCAGTCAGCTCGGAGGTGGCGGCCAGCTGGCCCAGGCCCATCAGCGCACCGATCACCGCGGCAGTCGGGAAGAACGTATAGGCACGGCGAGGCACGGTGTACAGCACCCAGGCCGCGGCATGGCCCAGCGAATAGCCGTTCTTGCCGATGTCCTTGAACTCACCGGAGAAGGCCATCACCACGTCCAGGCCGGTCAACACCGCCCAAGTGAGCAGCACGGTGGTGAACACCGCACGGCCCAGATAGAAATCGAAACGCATCGGTCGCAGCTTCATGCGCGGGCTCCCTTCGGGCGCGCCAGGCGGCCATCGCGGAAGTACATCCACAGTGCGAAGCCGAGCAGCGGCAGGGTCAGCCACCACAGGCCCACGGCAGACGGAATCCTGCCATTGGCGATCCAGCCACTGCCGATGAACATCAGGTTGGTACCGACCATGTAGGCCAGCAGGGCCAGCATCATCCGGCCATAGCGCTGCTGGCGCGGCGAGCTGCGGCCCAGCGGCACGGTCAGCAGGGCGAAGGCCAGGGCGATCAGCGGCGAGGCGATGCGGCGGTGCAGCTGGGCCTTGGCCTCGGCGCGGTCGTCACCCAGCAGCTGCAGGGTCGGCATCAGCTCGGGGTCGTCCTCGTCCTTGGCTTGGGCGCCGTCAGGCAGGGCCACGTCGTTGCGGGCAAAGGTCGCCAGGCGGTAATCCAGCGCGCCGGCCAGCGGGCCCTCCACCTGGTGGCCGTCGTCCAGCTCCAGGAATCGCTGCTGCTTGCCTTCGAAGAACATGCGGCCGCCGGCGGCGGACACCACTTCCAGGCGGTCATCCTTCTGCCGCTGCAGGAACACCCGGCCCAGCTGGGTGCCATCGGGCGAGATCGAGGACAGGTAGACCACCCCGCCATTGGGCAGCGGGGTGAAGCGGCCCGGCTCCAGGCCGGCCATCAGCACGCTGCGGTTGGCGTCCTGGATCATCTGCTCGGCGGTGCGGCCGGCCCACGGGCCCAGCCACAGCGAACAGGCGCCGACCAGCAGCACCACCGGCACCACCAGCATCAGCAGCGGCCGCAGCAGGCGCTTGGGCCCCACGCCAATGGCGGTGATGACCGCCATTTCCGAATCGCGGTACAGGCGGGCAATGGACAGCAGCAGGCCCAGCATCAGTGCCAGTGGCAGGATCAGCGGCATGTAGGCGATGAACTGCAGGCCCAGCTGCGAGAACAGCAGCTTGGCCGGCAGCCGTCCGTCGGCGATGTTGCCGAGGATGTCCACCAGCACGCCGCCCACGCTGACCACCAGCAGGACGATCAGGGTAGCCAGGAAACTCTGGAGGGGATCTGTTCACGATCCTGGCGGAACTGGAGCAGGTGCTCTGACTATTTTCCC
>NZ_JBNNHG010000009.1:0-54888 GCF_050268705.1 Stenotrophomonas sp. NPDC077659
AGGAGTTCCCGGACGGCATCGCCGCCCACGGTGCCGACGCGCTGCGTTTCACCATCGCCGCGCTGGCCACCCACGGCCGCGACATCAAGTTCGACATGAACCGCGCCGAGGGCTACAAGAACTTCTGCAACAAGCTGTGGAATGCCAGCCGCTTCACCCTGATGAACACCGAGGGTGCCGCGTTCAACGGCGTGCCGACGCCGCGCACCGATGCCGAGCGCTGGATCCTGGCGCGCTTGGCCGCGGTGTCCGCCGAGGCGCAAGGCCATTACGCCAACTACCGCTTCGACCTGCTGGCGCAGTGCCTGTATGAGTTCGCCTGGAACGCGTTCTGCGACTGGTTCCTGGAACTGAGCAAGCCGGCGCTGAACGGCGGCGATGCGGCCGATGCTGACAGCACCCGCCACACCCTGCTGTACGTGCTGGAAGCGCTGCTGCGCCTGCTGCACCCGCTCACCCCGTTCATCACCGAACAGCTGTGGCAGCAGCTGGCCCCGCGCCTGGGCCTGGCCGAAACCACGCTGTCGCTGCGCCCGTACCCGACTGCCGACGAATTCGCCGAAGATTTCGCCCAGGCCGAGGCCGACGTCGAATGGCTGAAGGCGGTGATCAGTGCCGTGCGCCGCGTGCGAAGTGAACTGAACGTGGCCCCGTCCAGGCTGGTGCCGCTGCGCCTGCAGGCCGG
This sequence comes from Stenotrophomonas sp. NPDC077659, assembly GCF_050268705.1. NCBI lineage: Bacteria > Pseudomonadati > Pseudomonadota > Gammaproteobacteria > Lysobacterales > Lysobacteraceae > Stenotrophomonas > Stenotrophomonas sp. NPDC077659. The sequence goes on from NZ_JBNNHG010000009.1 coordinate 686, forward strand.
CCTGGAACTGGACCGCGTGCGCATCGAGCGCTTCAGCGCCTCGCTGTCGTTCCTGCTGAAGCTGGACAGCATCCAATGGCTGGGTGAGGGCGAAAGCGCACCGCCGGCCGCCGCTGCGATCGTGGGTGAGCTGAAGCTGCTGGTGCCGCTGGAAGGCCTGGTCGATCTCGACGCCGAGCGTGCGCGCCTGGACAAGGAGATCAAGCGCGTGGAAAGCGAGAAGGAAAAGAGCGAGGCCAAGCTGGCGAAGTTCACCGACAAGGTGCCGCCGGCCGTGGTCGAGCAGGAGCGCGTGCGTCTGGTCGACTGGAACACCCAGCTGGCCGGGCTGCAGGAACAGCGCGCGAAGCTGTAACACCTGCGGGTTGGTGCCAACCAGGTTGGCATCTACCAACGCGGAATCGGAAACGCCGGGCATTGCCCGGCGTTTCCGTTGGCGGCGTGCTGGCAAGGAGGGTAGTGCCGGCCGCTGGCCGGCAACCCGTCTCCTTTACAACGGCGGCATCGTCTGCAGGTCGTCGTTCACCAGTTCGATCGCCATCACCAGCGCATCCTCGCGGCCATGTGCGGCCGGGTAATAGCGCGGGCGGCGGCCGATCTCGTTGAAGCCTTCGCTGTGATACAGCGCCAGGGCCGGCGCATTGGATGGGCGCACTTCCAGGAACACGCGCTGCGCGCCACGGTCACCGGCCAGGCGCACCAGTGCGCGCATCAGCTGCCGGCCCAGGCCATGCGACTGTTCCAGCGGATCGATGCAGATGTTCAGCACATGGGCTTCGTCGGCGGCGATGCTCAGCATGCCATAGCCGATCAGCACGCCGTCACGCTCCATCGCCAGGCCGGGATAGCCCGCGCGCAGGCAATCCAGGAAGATGCCGCGCGTCCACGGGTACGGGTAGCCCCGCACTTCGATGGCCATCACCGCGGCGAGGTCGCTTTCGCGCAGCGCGCGCATCGACACCGGGCCCGGCCGGGCGACCACACTCATGGCGCGCCCCGCTTGCGCAACGCGCGCAGCTGCGGCCACAGCGCACGCTTGGCCTTGGGATCACGGCGCAACTGTTCCAGCGGCCAGCTGTCCATCAGCGCCTGCGTGGCCGGGTCGTTCGGGTTGCAGCCCGATGCGCGCAGCAGCGCGATCTGCAGGCGATCAGGCAAGCGCACCGACGGCTGCCGCGCATTGCCGCTGGGCAGCGGTCGCGATGCGGCCGGGGCCGTATCCGGAGCCGCGACAGGGGTGGTCCGTGCCGGCGGCACCACGCGTTGGTGCTGGACCGGCGCATATGCGGACGATGCTTCCGCCGGGCGCTGCGGCTGCCGCGGTGCCTCATTGCGTACCGGTGCGGCGGCGGCTTCAGCCTCGGCCACGCTCAGCTGCAGGGCCGCGTCCAGCTCTGCGGCCAGCTGGCCGTCGTGGTAGACGGTATAGCCCATGGCCTGCAGCCAGGCCTGCTGGGCCGGGGACCACAACACGGGCAGGTCCTCGCTCACGCGGCCTCGGGCTTCTTGCGCAGGCGCTGCGTGGCCCACATCACCGGGCCGGACAGGGCGTACAGGACACCCACCACCAACAGCACGCGCGGCAGGTCGATGACCGCGATGGCAATGGCGATGGGTACCAGGGCCAGCACGAGGAACGGCACACGGTCAGAGCGGGTGCCCTTGGCGGCCCCGCCCTTGAAGCTCCAGAAGCGGAGGCGGCTGACCATCAGCAGGGCCGCGACCAGGGTGACGGCCAGCGCGACGAACCGCAGTTCATTGCCATCCCAGCCCAGGTTGCCATCGGCGAAGGCCCAGACAAAGGACATCATCAGGCCGGCCGCAGCCGGGCTGGCCAGGCCGACGAACCAGCGCTTGTCGACCACCGCCACCTGGGTGTTGAAGCGGGCCAGGCGCAGCGCCGCGCAGGCGGCATACAGGAAAGCCACCGCCCAGCCAAGGCGGCCGAGCAGTTCGCCGTCGTACTTCAGCTCCGACAGCGACCAGTGGTACATCACCAGCGCCGGGGCCATGCCGAAGCTGACCAGGTCGGCCAGCGAGTCGTACTGCACGCCGAATTCACTGCTGGTGCCGGTCAGTCGCGCCACGCGGCCATCCAGGCCGTCCATGACCGCGGCCACGAACACGGCGATGCTGGCGTTGACGAAATCGCCGTTGGCTGCCGCGATGATCGCGTAGAAGCCGGAGAACAGGCCTGCGGTGGTGAACAGGTTGGGCAGCAGGTAAATCGTGCGCGAGCGCGGCGGCGGTGTGATCGGGTCCATGGAATCCAGTTTAATCGACTTGCCAGCGGTCGGCGGCAATGCTGCAATCGGCGTTCTACGCCCATTCCCTGGAGTTTGCCATGCGTGCCTTGTCCTGCCTGGGATGCCTGCTGCTGTTGACCAGCGCCAACGCGCTGGCCGGGCCCGTCTACAAATGGAAGGATGCCAAGGGCGTGACCCAGTATTCTGAAACGCCGCCGGCGGGAGTGAAATACGAAACCCGGGCACAGGCCCGCGAGAGCCAGGGCGCTGCCCCTGAGGCGGCAGAGGCCAAGCCGGTGCCCGAACAATGCAGTACCGCCCGCGCCAATGTGACCCTGCTGGAAGGCAGCGGCCCGGTGATGCAGGACACGGACGGTGACGGCAAGGCCGATACCGCGTTGACGCCGGAGCAGCGCAGCGCGCAGAGGGGATTGGCCGAAGCGGCCATCAAGGCGTACTGCCCGCCGGCCGGTTGAGGGAGAGGCTGCAGGGCTTGCAGCCCTGCACCTGCTGCAATGCAACGGCAACGGCCAAAGCCAGAGCGGGCATTCCGTGGGATGGCGGGGCGGTGTCGGATTGCGGGGACGCCGCAAGTACGTCCATGTAGGCTTGGCAGCGGCATCCATGCCGCTGACACCCCGCAATCCGACACCACCCCACCTCTGACAGATTCCTGCGGCAGATGGTGGGTGCCGACCGTTGGTCGGCACATCTTTCGGATATCGAATGAATTCATCCGTGCCGACCAACGGTCGGCACCCACCAAGGCCGTATGCCGTTCCGACAGACCGCGGAAAACTGTCGAAGGCGGGGTGGATCCGGTTGAGGGGGCGTGAGCGCCATGGATGGCGCGACCGAGGCTCCATGGACGGATTCACGCCGTCCCCCTCGACCGGACCCACCCCGCCATCCCACGGAATGCCCGCTTTTGCCGTTGCCGTTGATCTGCAGCGGGTGCAGGGCTGCAAGCCCTGCCAGTACAAACCCCCGGCCGGGCTGGCAGAATAGGCGTCTCTGCCGTTATCCGAAGCCGCCGATGCGCCTCTCCCAGTTCCACCTGCACACCACCAAGGAAACCCCCAGCGACGCCGAGCTGACCAGCCACCGGCTGATGCTGCGGGCAGGCATGATCCGCAAGCTGGCATCGGGCCTGTACACCTGGTCGCCGCTGGGCCTGCGCGTGCTGCGCAAGGTCGAGCGCATCGTGCGCGAGGAAATGGACCGCGCCGGTGCCGTGGAATTCCAGATCCCCACCATCCAGCCGAAAGAACTGTGGGAACAGACCGGCCGCTGGGAAAAGTTCGGCCCGCAGCTGCTGAAGATCAAGGACCGCAAGGAACAGACCTTCTGCTACAGCCCCACCGCCGAAGAAGCGGCCTGCGATTTCGCACGCAGCGAGCTGTCCAGCTACAAGCAGTTGCCGGTCAATTTCTACCAGATCCAGACCAAGTTCCGCGACGAGATCCGTCCGCGTTTTGGCGTGATGCGCGCGCGCGAATTCCTGATGAAGGATGCGTACTCGTTCCATCTGCACGATGACTGCCTGGTGCGCGAATACGAAAACATGAAGGCCGCCTACAGCCGCATCTTCACCCGCCTGGGCCTGGATTTCCGAATGGTGCAGGCCGATTCCGGCGCCATCGGCGGCGATGCCTCGCAGGAATTCCACGTGATCGCCGACTCGGGCGAGGACGCCCTGGTGTTCTCCACCAGTTCGGACTATGCGGCCAACATGGAAGCGGCCGTGGCCGCGGAACCGGCACCGCGCGCAGCGGCGGCTGAAGCAATGCGCAAGGTTGATACCCCCACCCAGAAGACCTGCGAGGACGTCGCTGCCCTGCTTGGCATCGACCTGCAGCGCACGGTGAAGTCGGTGGCGCTGATGACCGAAGGCAGCTTCGTGCTGGCCCTGGTGCGCGGTGACCACGACGTCAACGAGATCAAGCTGGCCAAGGTCGCCGGCCTGGAAGACCAGCGCTTGGCCAGCGAGGCGGAAATCGCCGAGCACCTGGGCAGCGTACCGGGCTTCCTCGGCCCGGTCGCACCGGCCAAGGCCATCCGCGTGGTCGCCGATCGCGAAGTGGCGGCCATGGCCGACTTCGTTGTGGGCGCCAACGAGGCCGGCTTCCACCTGGCCGGCGTCAACTGGGGCCGCGATCTGCCGGAGCCGGAAGTGGCCGACATCCGCAACGTGCGTGCCGGTGACCGTGCGCTGGATGGTGGCGAGCTGAGGATCGCCCGTGGAATCGAAGTCGGCCACGTGTTCCAGCTCGGCCGCAAGTACGCCGAAGCGCTGGATGCCACCTTGCTCGACGAGAACGGCAAGGCCGCGGTAATGGCGATGGGCTGCTATGGCATCGGCATCTCGCGCGTGGTGGCTGCTGCGATCGAACAGAACCACGATGACGCCGGCATCATCTGGCCCGACGCGATGGCGCCGTGGCAGGTGGTGGTGTGCGTGATCAACCCGAAGGGCGACGCCGGCGTGGCCGATGCCGCCGCCGGCCTGCTGCAGGAACTGCGTGATGCCGGCCTGGATGCGGCGCTGGACGACCGCGGCCTGCGCCCGGGCGCGATGTTTGCCGACATGGAACTGATCGGCGTCCCGCACCGGGTGGTGGTCAGCGAACGCGGCCTGGCCGCTGGCACCTTCGAATACCGTTCTCGCCGTGCCAGCGAGGCCGAGAGCCTGGACAGGACTACCCTGCTGCAGCGCCTGCAGGGCTGATCGCAGAGACCGGGGCCCGCCCCGGTCTTTTTTTATCTTTTTTGTGCACGCCAGCAAAATACCGGCAGATATAATCCGGCCAAAAAAGGACGCCGTGTCGCCATCTGGCCGCCATGTCGCGACTGCCGATGTTTGTGCTGGGATTAATTCGTCATTATTCTGTCCCGCGACGCCACGGACCGGCTCGTCCCTGTCCCTTAATTAGTTTCCGGAGTAATCGTAGATGAGCATCGACCTGACCGGCCTGTCGGCACGTGAGCTGGGCGCCCTGATCCGCACCGCCAAGAAGCAGCAGACCATCGTCGCCAAGCGCCGCCCGATCACCAAGGTACGTGCGCAGCTGAGCAAGCTGGCCAAGGCCGAGGGTTACACCATCGAAGAGCTGTTCGGTGATGCCCCGGCCGCCCCGCGCGCGCGCAAGGCTGCCAAGGCCACCAAGGCACCGGCCAGGACCGCCGGCCGCAAGCTCGGCAAGGTTGCCCCGAAATACCGTAATCCGGCCAACCCGAAAGACACCTGGACCGGTCGTGGCAAGCAGCCGCGCTGGATGGCGGAACTGACCGCCAAGGGTGGCAAGAAGCCGGAAGATTTCCTGATCAAGAAGGCCTGAGGCCGGATATCAGGTTGCAATGAAAGACGCCGGCGAACGCCGGCGTTTTTTGTTCCCCGTGTGTGGACCAACGGTCCACACCTACCGATAGCATCACAGCGTCTTGCGCGCCGGTATCAGCAGGTTGCCGAACAGCAGGCCGGCCACCAGCGCCATCACCACATTGAGCACGGTGAGGAACACGCTCTGCCCGGCGCCGACATCCTGTTGCTGCACCAGGGTCAGCACGCCGCGCAGGCTGGTGCTGCCGGGCACCATCATGATGATGCCCGGCAGGCGTATGATCGCCCCGGGGCGCCCGACCAGGCGACCGAACAGGTTGCCAGCGGCCGTCAGCAGCATCGCGGACAGGAAAATGCCTGCCGGTGCGCCCCACGCATGGCCACCGAATTTGGAAATGGCATACCCGGCCACCGACGCCGCCATCACCCACGGATAATCGCGGCGGTGGGCCTTGAACAGCATGGCGAAGGCGAACGCTGCGGTCAGCAGCGACCCCCATTCCACCCACGGCCCCTGCGGCCGCGTCGCACGGATCACCGGCTCCAGGCCAAGCACATCGGCCAGCGTCACCGCGATCATCGCGCCGACGCTGAGTTTCATGATGGTGGTCAGTGCGCCGGCGAAGCGCGCGGTTCCCGATACCCAGTGCTGGCTGGCCAGTTCATTGACCGCATTGGTGAGTGACATGCCCGGCAGCAGCACCACCAGCGAGGCGATGATGACGGTATTGAGATTGAGCGCACCGACAAAAGCGGCCACCAGGGTGGCAACCATGCCGGCCAGCAGCGCAGCGAGCGCTTCTGCCGCCTCGCGGGTCGCCGGGCGACGGTCGGTGACCATCCCGAGCAGGCCGATCATCAGGCCGATGACGCCTGCGGTGGCGATGTCCAGCCACGGCAGTTTCCACATGCCTGCCACGCCGGCCGCGCCCAGGCTGAAGGACAGGATGGTGCGCAGCTTGCCGCCCCGGCCGGGATCCTTGTCCAGCTGGCGCAGCGCGGTATGCCCCTGGGCAATGCTCATGCGGCCGTTGGACACTTCCTCGGCGATGTGGTCGGCCACGCTCAGCTTGTGCAGGTCGTTCTCGCCCGGCGCCAGCCGGATCACCCGGGTGATGTCGCTGGAGCCGATGGCCTGCGCGGGGTCGCTGAAGCTGAGGATGATGCCCGTGGGGTTGGACCACGGTTCACAATCCAGGTCAAGCTGGCGTGCCAGCGCCACCACGGCCGTTTCCAGGCGCTGGGCGGTGGTGCCGTAGCTGTGCAGGCGCCCGGCGATCTCGGAAACAAAGGCCACGCGCTGTGCGTAGGTGGCCTGGGGCGTGGGGATCGTGTGAGCGTCTGCGGACATGCGCCGTAGTATTACCTACACGGGCCCCGGCAGGAGAAATTCATCCCGGTTCGACGCGGTGCGCGGGGCGAAACGGTTATGCTGCGACCCGAATGGCCCCCATGACCCCGAACCATGCCCCCCGGCTTGAACAGGACGCCCACGATCCCGGGCTGATCCACCTGTCCGGACACTGGACCTTGAAGACCGCGCTCGACGCGGCCGATGTCCTGCGCGCGGTTCCCGACACATTGACCGGCATCGATGCCACCGGCATCGAAGTGCTCGACTCGGCCGGCGTGCTGCAGCTGCTGCGCGTGGCCCACCGTGCCGACCTCGGCGAACAGGCCCTGCAGTTCCGTCCGGACCATCAGGCGCTGGTGTGCACCATCGAGGAAGTGGCCGACGACCGGCCCAGGCCCAAGCGGGATTTCGGCGTGCTGGCCGCGCTGGAGCGCCTGGGCGTCAGCGTCCATGCCACCGGCCACAACATCAAGGCGTTGTGCAGCTTCCTCGGTGAGAACCTGGTAAAGGCAGCACGGCTGGTGAAGGAACCGCGACGTTTCCGCCTGACCGCCACCGTGCACCAGATGGAACAGGTGGGCCTGGATGCGGTGCCGCTGGTGGCGCTGCTGTCCTATCTGGTCGGCGCGGTCATCGCCTTCCTTGGCTCGACCATCCTGCGCGACTTCGGCGCGGAGATCTACGTGGTCGAACTGGTCAACATCGCCTTCCTGCGCGAGTTCGCCGTGCTGCTCACCGCCATCGTGCTGGCCGGCCGCACCGCCAGTGCGTTCACCGCACAGATCGGCGCGATGAAGGCGCGCGAGGAAATCGATGCCATGCGCACGCTCGGCCTGGACCCGGTCGACCTGCTGGTGCTGCCGCGCCTGCTGGCGCTGCTGGTGACCCTGCCGCTGCTGACCTTCATTGCGATGATCGCCGGCCTGGCCGGCGGCATCACCGTGGGCGCGTTCGACCTGGACATCCCGCCGCAGATGTACATCGCGCGCATGCACGAAACCATGGAAGTGCGCCACCTGCTGGTCGGCCTGTCCAAGGCGCCGGTATTCGCCCTGGTCATCGGTTTGATCGGCTGCCTGGAGGGCCTGAAGGTGGAAGGCACTGCGCAGTCGGTGGGTGAACGCACGACCTCCAGCGTGGTGCAGACCATTTCGCTGGTCATCATCATCGACGCCTTTGCGGCGTTGTGGTTCATGCACATGGACTGGTGACATGAGCCAACACGACAGCCTCACCGACACCGCGATGCACGACGATCAGGGCCACGACCTGGCGATCCGTGTACGCGGGCTGGTCAATCGCTTCGGCAGCCAGACCGTGCACGAGGGCCTGGATCTGGACGTGCGCCGCGGCGAGATCCTCGGCGTGGTCGGCGGTTCGGGCACCGGCAAGTCGGTCCTGATGCGCTCGATCCTCGGCCTGCGCGTTCCGGACGAAGGGCAGATCGAGGTGCTTGGCCGCGACGCGCGCGCCGACGATGCCGAAAGCCGCCTGCACATCGAGCGCAACACCGGCGTGCTGTTCCAGGATGGCGCGCTGTTCTCATCGCTGACCGTGGGCGAGAACGTGCAGGTGCCGCTGAAGGAACACCACCGCGAACTGCCCGAGCGCTGGCACTACGAACTGGCCCTGCTGAAGGTGAAGCTGGCCGGCCTGCCCGCCGATGCGATCAACAAGCTGCCCTCGCAGTTGTCCGGGGGCATGCGCAAGCGCGCCGGCCTGGCCCGTGCGCTGGCGCTGGACCCGCCGCTGCTGTTCCTGGACGAACCCACCGCCGGCCTGGACCCGATCGGTGCGGCTGCCTTCGACCGCCTCATCAAGACCCTGCAGGAAGCACTGGGGCTGACCGTGTTCCTGATCACCCACGATCTGGACACGCTGTATGCGATCTGCGACCGGGTGGCGGTGATCGCCGACCGCAAAGTGGTGGCCAACGCGCCGCTTGCGGAGATCGAGACACTGGACCATCCGTGGATCCAGGAGTATTTCCACGGACCCCGTGCACGTGCTGCACGGGGCGAACAGATCAAGAGTGCCTGAGCCATGGAAACCAAAGCCAACTACGTGCTGATCGGCGCGTTCACCCTGATCACCGGCCTGGCCCTGCTTGCCTTCGGTCTGTGGGCGGCCAAGTACTCCTCCGACCGTACCTGGCAGGAGTACCGCGTGGTGTTCCGCGAGGCAGTCACCGGCCTGTCGGTCGGCAGCCCGGTGCAGTACAACGGCATCGCGGTGGGCTCGATCACCGAACTGAACCTGGTACCGGACGACCCGCGCCAGGTGGTCGCGCGCATCCGCCTGAACTCCAACACGCCGGTCAAGACCGATACCCGCGCCAAGCTGGCCATCACCAGCCTGACCGGCCCGTCGATCATCCAGCTCAGCGGCGGCACGCCGCAGGCGCCCACCCTGACCACGGTCAACAAGGATCCGGCGCCGATCATCCCCACCACACCGTCTGCGCTGCAGAACATCACCGACGTGGCCAACCGCATCGTCGAGCGCATGGACCAGGTACTCAGCGACCGCAACGTGGCAGCCATCAACGCCACCCTGGCCAACCTGGAAACCATCAGCGGCGGCCTGGCCGACCGTGACCAGGGCACCCAGGCACTGCTGCTGAGCGCACGCGATGCCGCGCGCAGCCTGGACACCACGCTGAAGACCACCAACGGCACCATCGAGCGCCTGGACAAGAACCTGGTGCAGCAGTTGCCCGGCATCATCGACAAGCTCGACGCGACCCTGGGCAAACTGGATTCGGCCGCCGGCAATGCCGATTCGATCCTCGGCGAGAACCGCGCGGCCATCAACAGCTTCGCCAACGATGGCCTGGGCCAGCTCGGCCCGACGTTGAACGAACTGCGCGGCCTGATCCGTGACCTGCGGCGGGTCAGCGACCGCCTTGAGAACAACCCCGCGCGCTACCTGCTGGGCCGCGACGCACCGAAGGAGTTCGACCCCAAATGAGCCCGATGACCCTTCCGCGCCTGCTGCTGGCCGCCTCGGCCGTCGCCCTGCTGGGTGGTTGCTCGATCCTCGGCAGCAGCGACAAGAGCCCGGTCACCCTGTACTCGCCTGCCGTGCAGGTGAAGGTGGACCCGGCCTGGCCGCAGGCTGACTGGCAGCTGGTCGTTTCCAAGCCCAGCGCTGCGCGCATGGTCGACAGCCCACGCATCAACGTGCGGCCAACGCCTTCGGAACTGGAGATCTACAAGGGCGCCAGCTGGGCACAGCCGGCCACCGACATGATCGAGGACACCCTGCTGCGCGGCTTCGAGGATTCCGGCCGCCTGCGCGGCGTGGCCCGCACCGCTGCCGGCATCCGCGCCGACTACAAGCTGGCCACCGATGTGCGCCGCTTCGAATCGGACTACCAGGGCCAGGCCACGCCGACGGTGGTGATTGAAGTGAACGCCAAACTGATCCACACCACCGACCAGCGCGTGGTGGCCGACCGCACCTTCCGCCAGGCGCAGCCAGTGGGCAGCATCGAGTTACCAGCCGTGGCGGCCGCCTTCGAACGCGGCCTGCAGCAGCTGGCGCAGGACGTGGTGGGCTGGACGCTGGTGAATGGGCAGAACGACGCGGCGACGGTAACGCACTGAGTGCGGGTAGCGCCGGGCGATGCCCGGCGGGACCCTGGCGGGTGCGTGCGATAATCAGACGCCACGACCCATTCCCACGCTGATGCCCGACTCCGTCTCCATCGCCGTCTGCACCTACAACGGTGAGCGCTTCCTGCAGCCGCAGCTCGACAGCCTGCTGGCGCAGACCCGCCGTCCGCAGCAGATCGTGATCCGCGACGATGTTTCCTCCGACGGCACGTTAGCACTGCTGCAGGCCTTCGTACCGCGTGCAGAGGCTGCAGGCATCGCAGTGGACCTGCAGGTGAACGCGCAGAATGTCGGCTACCGGCGCAACTTCGATGGCGCACTGCGCGCCTGCACCGGCGAGGTCATCTTCCTGTGCGACCAGGACGATGTCTGGCATGCCGACAAACTGCAGCGGTTCTGCGACGAGTTTGCCACGCGGCCAACGCTGTTGGCGCTGCACTGCGATGCACAGCTGATCGACGCAGCCGGGCAGCCGCTGCCCGGTGCGCTGTTCGACGCCCTGCACTACACCGCCGCCGAACGCGCCCGCATGCACGCCGGCGACGGATTTCGCCTGATGCTGAAGCGTAATCTGATGACCGGCGCGGCCATGGCCTTCCGCCGCCAGGTCCTGGCCGATGCCTTGCCGCTGCCGGCAACCGGTTGGGTGCATGACGCCTGGATCGGCACGTTGGCGGCCATGCGCGGTGAGATCGACAGCCTGCCCGATGCGCTTATCGGGTATCGCCTGCACGACAGCAATCAGCTGGGGCTCGGTGGCAATGACACGGCATCGCGCTCGGTGCGCCGCCAGCGCCAGCTGCAGGCCGAGAAAGAGCAGTGCGACACGCTGCTGCAGCGCACGCGCCCTCGGGACCTGCCTTCGCAGATGATCGCGTTGATTGAGCGCAAGCACCATCATGTCAGCGTGCGGGCCGACCTGCCGGCGTCGCGCCTACGGCGGGTTCCACGGGTGCTGCGGGAGCTGCTGGACGGCAATTACAGGCAGTTTGGGCGTGGCGCCCTCTCCGCCGGGATTGATCTGGTCCGCGGCTGAGGCCAACCTTCACAGGATCAGCCGGGCTGGATCCAGCGGAATGTCAGGTTGATGCGCTCGCCCTGCACCGGCGCCATCTTCGGCAGCGCGTGCTGGTAGAAGCGCTGGGTGCCGCCGGCCATCAGCAGCAGATCGCCGTGGCCCAGCAGGAATTCGGCCTTGCGCGCGTGATCATCACGCCGCCGCAGCAGGAACCGGCGCGCCGCGCCCAGACTGAGCGATGCAATGAGCGGGGCCGGCCCCAGCTCCGGTTCGTCATCACTGTGCCAGCCCATGTAGTGGCCACCGTTGCGGTAGCGATTGACCAGCACGCTGTTGAAGGCACCGATGCTTTGGCCCTGCAACGCCTCTCGCAGCGTCTGCAGCTGCGATGGCCAGGGCTGCGGCACGAATTCCGCACCGGAATAGCGGTAGCGTGCCTGCGGGTCGCCGATCCAGCAGCTCAACCGTGGCGAATCCACCCAGCGGCCAAACATGCGGATGCGATGCACCTCCCACGGCAACTCCACCTGCAGCGCCCGCAGCAGCGCGTCGGCGGCACCCGCAGGCAACCAGCCCGGCAGGTGCTGGACATCGGCATCAGGCAGGTCGTGGGGGAACAGCATCGTGGTCGTCCTCATGCGCGGGGCGGCAGAGGCGCCCCGCGCACGGTCACTCAGGCACGCCGGAACGGTACGCCGGTCTTTTCCTTCAGCTCGTCATCGCCCACGCCAGGCGCCGCTTCCACCAGCACCAGGCCGTCGCCGCTGACATCGAACACGGCCAGGTCGGTGATGATGCGGTCGACCACGCCCACCCCGGTCAGCGGCAGCGAGCATTCGCCCAGGATCTTGTGTTCACCGTTCCTGGCAGTGTGCTCCATCAGCACCACCACGCGCTGCACGCCAGCCACCAGATCCATCGCCCCGCCCATGCCCTTGACCATCTTGCCGGGCACCATCCAGTTGGCCAGGTCACCCTTGTCGGTCACCTGCATCGCACCGAGGATGGCCAGGTTGACGTGGCCGCCACGGATCATCGCGAAGCTGTCATGGCTACCGAAATAGCTGGCACCGGCACGTGCGGTCACGGTCTGCTTGCCAGCGTTGATCAGGTCGGCGTCCACCTCGGCGTCGGTCGGGAACGGGCCGATGCCCAGCAGGCCGTTTTCCGACTGCAACCACACGTCCACGCCCTCGGGGATGTGGTTGGCGACCAGGGTCGGCAGGCCGATGCCCAGGTTCACATAGGCACCGTCGGTCAGTTCCTGGGCAGCGCGCGCCGCCATCTCGCCACGGGTCCACGCCATGTCAGTTGCCCTCCGCGCGGATGGTGCGCTGTTCGATGCGCTTCTCAGGATGCGCGTTGTGCACGATGCGGTGCACGTAGATGCCCGGCAGGTGAACCTGGTCCGGATCGATCGCACCCACCGGTACCACCTCTTCCACTTCCACGATGCAGACCTTGCCGGCCATCGCACAGGCCGGGTTGAAGTTGCGCGCGGTCTTGCGGAACACCAGGTTGCCGGCTTCGTCTGCCTTCCAGGCCTTGACCAGGGCGACGTCGGCGCGCAGCGCCGTTTCCATCACGTAGTGCTTGCCGTCGAACTCCCGGGTTTCCTTGCCCTCGGCCACCACCGTGCCGTAGCCGGTGGCGGTGAAGAACGCCGGAATGCCTGCACCGCCGGCGCGCAGGCGCTCGGCCAGGGTGCCCTGCGGGTTGAATTCCAGTTCCAGCTCACCGGCCAGGAACTGCCGTTCGAATTCCTTGTTTTCGCCCACGTAGGACGAAATCATCTTGCTGATCTGCCGCGTTTCCAGCAGCTGGCCCAGGCCGAAACCATCGACGCCGGCATTGTTTGAGATCACCGTCAGGCCCTTGGCGCCGCTGTCGCGCAGCGCGGCGATCAGCGCCTCGGGAATGCCGCACAGACCGAAGCCACCCACGGCCAGGGTCTGGCCATCGGCAACGACGCCCTGCAGGGCCTCCGCTGCCGAAGCGAAGCGCTTGCTGCGCTTGCCGCTGGAAGTTGCGTGTTGCATCTCTACAGCCCTACAGGGGAAGGATATGCGCATTCTAGCCGCAGGGCTGCCAACGGCCTGGATGCGCCGCAGCATTGACCTGCCTGGGCGGAGGTTCTGGCTAGAATGGAGGATTGCCCGTTGCAAGGGCGCCGGTCCCGAATAGTGATGTCCCTCCCCTACGACGACGAAGACCTGATCCGCTGGTTTGATGAAGGCACACTGGGCCGCAGCGAGCAGTGCATTGGTGGCGTCGAAAACCTGCAACGCCACGGCGATCTGCTCATTGCCGATGTGCAGGGCACGGCCCGGCGCCCCTACAGCGTGGAAATCGATCTGGCGGCGAGCACCCGCACGGCGCGTAGCCGATTGCACGGTGAATGCACCTGCCCGGTGGGTCACAACTGCAAGCATGTCGCCGCCGCCCTGGTGGTCTACCTGCTGGATGGCGCTGACGAGGACGATACCGAGATCCCGGGGGAGGAGGACGACGACATTGCATCCGTGCTGGACGGCCCGCCGCGCCCGGAGCTGCTGGCCGAGCTGTCGCGCTGGCAGAACAAGCGCAGCCAGCCGGCCAGGCCACGCCGGAACGGGGTCGTTTTCGATCTGTCCACCTCCAACCACCGCCCCTACGTGGTGATGCGCAAGGTGAACTACCGCCCCAATGGTACCGTCGAGTTCGGCAAGTGGATGGAGATCACCGCCGAAATGCTGCTCAATCCGCCCGGCTACCTCACCCCGTCCGACATCTCGGTGATCGCCCAGCTGTGGGCCGAGCGCCACGCGACGACGCAGGGACCGCGGATCGACATCAACGCGACCCTGCAGCTCATCGTCGACAGCGGCCACGGCTGGGTCTCCGGCCAGCATCACCAACGCGTGCCCGCCCGTCCCGGCGCAGCACGTCGCGGAACGCTGTCCTGGCGGATCGACGACGTGAACGACACGCCGCTGTCCTTCCCATCGCTGCAGGTGGAAGGCGATGCTGAAGGCCTGGTCATGGGCAGCGCCGCCGGTTATCTGGACCCCGTCACCGGGGAGGTCGGTCCGCTGCTGCTGGATGTCAGTACGGAAGATGCCGATGTCTTCCTGACCCTGCCCCACCTGCTGCCCAGCGAGGCCCCGGTGGTGGCGCAGGTGCTGCAGCAGATGGATCCTGCCCTGCCGCGCCCGAGCGCGCCCGATGGGCTGCAAACACTGCAGATCAGTGCCATGACTCCGGTGCTGCGCCTGCACAGCGTCGAGTTCCGGCCGGGCTGGCTCAATCGCCGCGCTCCCTCGCAGTGGGCGGATGTGGCCACGGTCGCCTTCGAGTATGACGAACACGTGCGCTTCCTGGACAACCCCAGCGTGTTCGTCCACGACAGCAACGGCGATCTGGCCCTGCTGCCGCGCGACCCGGCGGAGGAAGCGCGGCGCGAGCGCGAACTGCACCGCTTCCATCTTCATCGCGACACGGCACCGGAGGCCGCGCTGCTCGATGCGGGGCCACAGTTCATTCTGCGCAGCCGCGACTGGACCCGCCTGCTGCTGCAGGACGTGCCGCAGCTGGAAGCGCTGGGCTGGAAGGTGGAGGTCGATGACGATTTCCGCCACCGCATCACCCTGGTCGAAGACATCGATCTGGACATCCAGCCCAGTACATCCGAAGAAGGATGGTTCGATCTGGCGCTGGACATCCAGGTCGATGGCCGCACCGTGCCGCTGGCCCCGCTGCTGCACAAGGTGCTGCAGACCGATCCGCGCTGGCTGCGCGGGCAGATCGACGCCATCGGCGACGATGAGAACGTGATGCTGTCGCCCGGCGACAACACCCACCTGGCCATCCGCGCCGCCCGCCTGAAACCGGTCATCGCGTTGCTGGCCGATCTGTTCACCCAGCGCGACGCGCCCCTGCGGGTGTCGGCGCGTGACCGTGGCCGCCTGCGCGCCCTGCAGGACGATGCACGCCTGCAGTTCAAGGGCAACCAGGATACCCGTGCACTGGTGCAGCGGCTGATCCAGACCCCGGCGCCGGCCGAGGTCACTCCCCCTGCGGGCCTGGATGCGACCCTGCGCCCTTACCAGCGCGAAGGACTGGCGTGGCTGCAGTATCTGCGGCAGCAGGAGCTGGGCGGCGTGCTGGCCGATGACATGGGTCTGGGCAAGACCCTGCAGACCCTTTCGCACATCCTTCTGGAAAAGGAATCGGGCCGGTTGGAGAAGCCGGCACTGGTGGTGGTGCCCACCTCGCTGCTGCACAACTGGCAGAGCGAGGCCGCCCGCTTCACCCCGGGCCTGCGCGTCCTGGTGCTGCATGGCAACCAGCGTGCGACCAACTTCGCCCGGATCGGCGAACACGACCTGGTGCTGACCACCTACCCGCTGGTGTGGCGCGATGAGGAAGCACTGCAGGCTCATGACTATCACCTGCTGATCCTCGATGAAGCGCAGCAGGTGAAGAATGCGAAATCCAAGGCCGCCATCACCCTGCGCACGCTGCACGCACGGCACCGCCTGTGCCTGACCGGTACGCCATTGGAAAACCATCTGGGCGAGCTGTGGACCCAGTTCGACTTCCTGCTGCCGGGCCTACTGGGCAGCGAAAAGCAGTTCAACCAGCATTGGCGCCAGCCGATCGAGCGTGGCAGCGACCCACAGCGCGCGCACCTGCTCGCCCAGCGCCTGCGTCCTTTCATGCTGCGCCGGCGCAAGGATCAGGTGGCCGCGGAGCTGCCGCCCAAGACCGAGATCACCCGCACGGTGGTGCTGGAAGGCGCCCAGCGCGATCTGTACGAAACCGTGCGCGCGTCGATGGAAGCCAAGGTACGTGAGGCCGTGGCCAGCCAAGGGCTGGGGCGCAGCCACATCGTCGTGCTCGACGCCCTGCTGAAGCTGCGCCAGGTCTGCTGCGACCCGCGCCTGCTGCCCGGCGAAACCGCAAAACGTGGCGCCTCTTCGGCCAAACTGGACCTGCTGCGCGACATGCTGCCGGACATGGTGGAAGAGGGCCGGCGCATCCTGCTGTTCTCGCAGTTCACCAGCATGCTGGCGCTGATCGCGCAGACGCTGGACGAGCTGGGCCTGGCCTATGTGCAGCTGACCGGCGACACCCAGGACCGGGCCACGCCGGTGCAGCGCTTCATGCAGGGCGAGGTGCCGATCTTCCTGATCAGCCTGAAGGCGGGCGGCGTGGGGCTGAACCTGACCGCGGCCGACACCGTCATCCACTTCGATCCCTGGTGGAACCCGGCGGCGGAACGGCAGGCGACCGACCGCGCGCACCGCATCGGCCAGCAGCAGCCGGTGTTCGTCTACCGGCTGATCGCCGCCGGCAGCATCGAGGAACGCATCGCTGAGCTGCAGCAGCGCAAAGCGGCGCTGGCCGAGACCATCCTGGAGGGGACCGGCACGAGTGGCCCGCGCTTCAATGACCAGGACCTGGAAGCGCTGCTGGCCCCCCTGCCGGGAGTGGCACCGAAAGCCAAGCGGGGGCGGCCGGCGCGGACCTGACGCGCCGGGCGATCACGTGGCGTTGCAGCATGGAAACGATTCCCATACAGGGCTGGCGGTACAATCAGTGTCTGTGCTCACAATGGATCTGATCGATGCCCCTGCCCGCCTTCAAGGCCTATGACATCCGCGGCCGCGTGCCGGAAGAACTGAATGAAGACCTCGCCCGCCGTATCGGCGTGGCACTGGCCGCTCAGCTCGCGCCCGGCCCGGTGGTCCTGGGACATGACGTCCGCCTGACCAGCCCAGCCCTGCAGGCCGCGCTCGCTTCCGGCCTGCGCGGCGTCGGCCGCCAAGTGATCGACATCGGCCTGTGCGGCACCGAAGAAGTCTATTTCCAGACCGACCATCTGGGCGCTGCGGGCGGCGTGATGGTGACCGCCAGCCACAACCCGATGGACTACAACGGCATGAAGCTGGTCAAGGAAAACGCACGGCCGATCAGTTCGGACACCGGCCTGTTCGCGATCTCCGACGCCGTGGCCGCCGATACCGGCGGCGCGCAGCCGCCGAGCGCAGCGCAGACCACGCGCCACGACAAGCACGCCTACATCGATCACCTGCTCAGTTACGTGGACGCCAGCACGCTCAAGCCTCTGAAGCTGGTCGTCAACGCCGGCAACGGCGGTGCCGGTGCCATCGTCGACCTGCTGGCGCCGCACCTGCCGCTGGAATTCATCCGCATCTGCCATGAACCCGATGGCAACTTCCCCAACGGCATCCCCAACCCGCTGCTGCCGGAGAACCGCGCCGCCACTGCCGAAGCCGTACGCGAACACGGTGCCGACTTCGGCATCGCCTGGGACGGTGACTTCGACCGCTGCTTCTTCTTCGACCACACCGGCCGCTTCATCGAGGGCTACTACCTGGTCGGCCTGCTGGCCAAGGCCATCCTCGCCCGCCAACCGGGCGGCAAGGTCGTGCACGACCCGCGCCTGGTCTGGAACACGGTGGAAATGGTCGAAGCCGCCGGCGGCGTGCCGGTGCTGTGCAAGAGCGGCCATGCCTTCATCAAGGAAAAGATGCGTGCCGAGGATGCCGTGTACGGCGGCGAGATGAGCGCCCACCACTACTTCCGCGAGTTCGCCTACGCCGACTCCGGCATGATCCCATGGCTGCTGATCGCCCAGCTGGTTTCCGAAAGCGGCCGTTCGCTGGCCGACTGGGTGGAAGACCGCATGGCAGCCTTCCCCTGCAGTGGCGAGATCAATTTCAAGGTGGCCGATGCCAAGGCCGCCGTCGCCCGCGTGATGGATCACTTCGCCGCGCAGTCGCCGGCATTGGACCATACCGATGGTGTCAGCGCCGACTTCGGCGACTGGCGCTTCAACCTGCGCAGTTCCAACACCGAACCCCTGCTGCGCCTGAACGTCGAAGCGCGCGGCGATGCATCGCTGATGCAGGCACGTACTGACGAAATTTCCCGCCTTATCCAGCAGTAATCAAGGAAGATCATGAGCAACATCCAGCCCGTCATCCTCTCCGGTGGTTCCGGGACCCGTCTGTGGCCGCTGTCGCGCGAGGCTTACCCCAAGCAGTTCCTGCCACTGGCCGGCGAGCTGACCATGCTGCAGGCGACCTGGCAACGCGTCGCGCCGCTGGCGGCGCATGGCCCGCTGGTGATCGCCAATGAGGAACACCGGTTCGTCGCTGCCGAGCAGCTGCAGCAGGTGGGTGCCGAACCGGCCGCGATCATCCTTGAACCGGTGGGCCGCAATACAGCACCCGCCATCGCGGTGGCGGCACTGGAGGCCACCCGTGATGGCGCTGATGCGCTGCTGCTGGTGCTGCCCTCGGACCATGTGATCACTGAAGAAGCCGGGTTCCGCGCGGTTGTGCTGGCTGCGGCCAGCGCCGCTGAAGCCGGCAAGCTGGTCACCTTCGGCATCGTGCCGACCGGCCCGGAAACCGGCTATGGCTACATCAAGGCCGCTGATGGCCAGGGTCTGCGCGCAGTCGAGCGTTTCGTCGAAAAGCCGGACCTGGACACCGCCACCGGCTATGTGGCCAGCGGCCAGTACTACTGGAACAGCGGCATGTTCCTGTTCAAGGCCTCGCGTTACCTGCAGGAACTGGAACGCTTCCAGCCGGCGATGCTGGCCGGTTGCCGCCAGGCTTGGCAGCAGGCCCGTCGCGACGTGGACTTCACCCGTCTGGACAAGGACGCCTTCGCTGCCGTGCCTTCGGACTCCATCGACTACGCGGTGATGGAAAAGACCGACGACGCCGTGGTGATTCCGCTGGACGCGGGCTGGAACGATGTCGGCTCGTGGACGGCACTGCGCGATGTCTCGCAGCAGGACGGCGACGGCAACGCCCACCAGGGTGATGTGATCGCCATCGACTGCCGCAATACCTACGCCTACGCGCAGCGCCTGGTGGCGCTGGTCGGCCTGGACGATGTGATCGTGGTCGAGACCGACGACGCGGTGCTGGTCGGGAACGCCGACCGCATGCAGGAGGTCAAGACCGTGGTGGCGCAGCTGAAGGCCGACGGTCGCAGCGAAGCGACGTGGCACCGCAAGGTCTACCGTCCGTGGGGGGCCTACGATTCGATCGACAACGGCGAGCGCTTCCAGGTCAAGCGCATCACGGTCAAGCCCGGCGGTACGCTGAGCCTGCAGATGCACCACCATCGTGCCGAGCACTGGATCGTGGTCAGCGGCACCGCCGAGGTTACCCGTGGCGACGAGGTCATCCTGCTGAGCGAGAACCAGAGCACCTACATCCCGCTGGGCGTGACCCACCGCCTGCGCAACCCGGGCAAGCTGCCGCTGGAACTGATCGAAGTGCAGTCGGGCAGTTACCTCGGCGAAGATGACATCGTGCGCTTCGAGGACACCTACGGGCGCAGTTGAGATTGTGTGGTCGCCGGGCCCACGGCCCGGCGACCGCTGGTTGACGGGTAGATCCACGCCATGCGTGGATGCTTTTCGATTCCGATCCGGGTCTCATCCACGCATGGCGTGGATCTACCGGTCGCCGGGCCGAGGGCCCGGCGACCGTCAGGCTCGGCCCAGCTCGGCCATGACGCGCGTCAGGCCCTCCTGCCAGGTCGGCAGTGCAATGCCGAAGTCCTGCTGCAGCTTATGGTTGTCCAGCACCGACCACGCCGGGCGTTTGGCTGGGGTGGGATATTCGGAACTGGGAATGGCGACCACCTCCGGCACCTTGGCCAACACGCCAGTGGCCAATGCCTCGGCGAAAATCGCCTCGGCAAAGCCATGCCAGCTGGTCTGGCCGTTGGCGGTGAGGTGCCAGGTACCCGACAGCTGCCCGGGGTGCTGCACTGCCTGCGCGGTGACATCGGCGATCAGCGCGGCCGGGGTCGGCGTGCCGATCTGGTCGGCCACCACCCGCAGCTGGTCACGCTCGGCGCCCACCCGCAGCATCGTGCGCAGGAAATTGGCACCGTGCGAGGCGTACACCCATGCCGTGCGGAAGATCAGGTGGCGGCCGCCGGCTGCGCGCACGGCGTCTTCGCCATCACGCTTGCTGGTGCCATACACACCCAGCGGCGCGGTCGACTCATCTTCGGCATAGGGCGCGGTGCCCTGGCCATCGAACACGTAATCAGTGGAGTAATGCACGAACGGCACGCCGTGAATCGCGCACCAGCGCGCGATCACGCCCGGCGCCTGTGCATTGGCCGCGTACGCGGCCTCCACTTCCTGCTCGGCACGGTCGACGGCGGTGTAGGCGGCGGCATTGACCACCAGCGACGGCTGCAGCCGGTCCAGCAGGGCCGGCAGGCTGTCGGGCTGGCCAAAATCCGCCGTTTCGCAGGGCGTGCCGTCAGCCAGCACACCACTGCGGGTGGTCGCCAGCACCGGCCCCAGCGGGGCCAGCGCGCGCAGCAGCTCCTGGCCGACCTGGCCGTTCCCGCCGAACACCAGCACGGTCATGGCACGTAGACCGGCAGGCGGTCCTCGGCGATGTCCTTCAGGAAGGGGGCGGCTTTGTCCTTGGCCGAAAGCTGCACGCTACTGACCGGCCAATCGATCGCGATGTCGGCATCGTTCCAGCGAATTCCTGCGTCAGCCTCTTTCACATACACATCGGTGCAGAGATAGTTGAACAGCGCGGTTTCGGACAGTACGACGAAGCCATGCGCAAACCCTTCCGGAATCCAGAACTGCCGCCGGTTCTCAGCACTAAGAATCACCGCTTCCCAAAGACCAAACGTTGGCGAACCGCGGCGGATATCCACCGCCACGTCGTAGACCTCACCCTGCAGCACCGAGATCAGCTTGCCCTGCGGACGCGGCCACTGGTAATGGATGCCTCGCAGGACGCCTTTGCTCGAAGAAGAAATATTGCTTTGTACGAAGCTGCTGACCAGGCCCACGTCCGCGTACCGGTCGGCATTCCATGTTTCAAAGAAAAACCCGCGGTCATCACCGAACACAGCAGGCTCGATGATTCTGCAACCGGGAAGGCTTGTCTCGATTACCTTCAAGGCACCACTCCACGCTGCAACAGCTTGGTCAGGTACTGGCCATAGCCATTCTTGCTCAGAGGTGCGGCCAGCGCGGCAAGCTGTGACGCATCGATCCAGCCCTGCCCGAACGCGATCTCCTCCGGGCAACAGACCTGCAGCCCTTGCCGCGTCTGGATCGTCTCGATGAAGTTCGACGCTTCCAGCAGTGACTGATGGGTGCCGGTATCCAGCCAGGCATACCCACGCCCAAGCGGCTCCAGCTGCAGCATGCCCTCATCGAGGTAACGCTGGTTCAGATCCGTGATCTCCAGTTCGCCACGCGGCGAGGGCTTCAGTTCAGCGGCGTATTCACTGGCTTTGCTGTCGTAGAAGTACAGGCCGGTAACTGCGTAGTTCGATCGCGGCTGCGTCGGCTTTTCCACCAGCCCGACCACCTTGCCCTGTGCGTCGAACTCGGCCACGCCGTAGCGCTCCGGATCGTTGACCCAATAACCGAATACGGTCGCACCCTGCTCGCGCTGGTCGGCTCGCTTGAGCACATCGCGAAGACCGGTGCCGTGGAAGATGTTGTCGCCCAGCACCAGGCAGCTCGGCTTGCCATCAAGGAACTCGCGGCCGATCAGATAGGCCTGGGCCAGGCCGTCCGGGCTGGGCTGCACCGCGTACTGGATGTCCATGCCCCACTGCGAACCGTCACCCAGCAGCTGCTGGAACAGCGCCTGCTCGTGTGGCGTATTGATGATGAGCACTTCACGGATGCCCGCCAGCATCAGCACGCTGAGCGGGTAGTAGATCATCGGTTTGTCGTACACCGGCAGCAGCTGCTTGCTGACGCCCTTGGTGATCGGATACAGCCGGGTGCCGGAGCCGCCGGCCAGGATGATGCCTTTACGCTGCGTCATGTTTTCTCCGGGGTTCAGGCGGCGGTGCCGATGCGCTGCAGGCGGTAGCTGCCATCCAGCACGCCGTTGACCCATGCCTGGTTTTCCAGATACCAGTCAACGGTGAAGGCGATGCCCTGTTCGAAGGTGTACGCCGGCTCCCAGCCCAGGTCGTTCTTCAGCTTGGACGCATCGATGGCGTAGCGGCGGTCATGGCCGGGGCGATCGGCCACGTAGGTGATCTGGCTGCTGCGCGGCTGGCCATCCTCACGCGGGCGGCGCGCATCGAGCAGCGCGCAGATCGCCTGCACCACTTCGATGTTCTGCTTTTCCGAGTTGCCGCCGACGTTGTAGGTCTCGCCGACCTGGCCCTTGGCCAGCACCGTGCGGATCGCTTCGCAGTGGTCGGTGACGAACAGCCAGTCGCGCACCAGCCTGCCATCGCCGTACACCGGCAGCGGTTCGCCGGCCAGCGCCTTGGCGATCACCAGCGGAATGAGCTTTTCCGGGAAGTGGTACGGGCCATAGTTGTTGGAACAGTTGGTGGTCAACACCGGCAGCCCGTAGGTGTGGTGAAACGCACGCACCAGGTGGTCCGACGCGGCCTTGGACGCCGAGTACGGCGAATTGGGCGCATACGGGGTGGTCTCGCTGAACTTGCCGGTCTCGCCCAGGGTGCCGTACACCTCGTCGGTGGACACGTGCAGGAACCGGAACGCCGCGCCCTGCTCGGCCGGCAGCGCCTTCCAGTAATCACGCACCGCTTCCAGCAGGCCCAGCGTACCGACCACGTTGGTCTGGATGAAGGCGCCCGGACCATCGATGGAACGGTCCACATGGCTTTCGGCAGCGAAGTTCAGCACCGCATCGGGCTGGTGCTCGGCCAGCAGGCGGGCCACCAGGGCGCTGTCGCCGATGTCACCCTGCACGAACACGTGGTCCGGGTTGCCGTCCAGGCTGGACAGGGTCTTCAGGTTGCCGGCGTAGGTCAGCACGTCAAGATTGACGACCTTGACGCCGCGGGCGACGGCTTCGAGAACGAAGTTACCGCCAATGAAACCGGCGCCGCCGGTGACAAGCCAAGTGGGCACTGCCTGTTCTCCTGTTGGAATTCGTGGGACGGGGCCTTCATGGCCCCGACAATGCAACTTGAAAGGATACAACGGCATTGCTGCATGAGGCGATCACACAGGTGAACCACCGGCTTTTCACTGCTGCATCGCAGCATGCAGGGAGCTCCATACGTATTCGCATGGTACCCCGCCACCCGCTAGAATCGTAAACCACCCCCGAACCGGTTTCTGTTGCAGGACCGGATATTCTCCCAGCAGATGTAAGCCGGCCGGTGGCCGGTACTACAAGGACCCCGTACCAGATGAAAATCCTCGTCGCGTACAAGCGCGTGGTGGACTACAACGTCCGCATTCAGGTCAAGCCGGACGGCTCCGGCGTGGTCACCGACGGCGTCAAGCTGTCGCCCAACCCCTTCGATGAAATCGCCCTGGAAGAAGCCCTGCGCCTGCGCGACAAGGGCATCGCCACCGAAGTCGTGGTCGCCACCATCGCCCCGGCCGACGCCCAGGCGCACCTGCGCAATGGCCTGGCCATGGGTGCAAACCGTGCCATTCACGTCGTCACCGACCAGGCCATCCAGCCGCTGACCGCCGCCCGCACCCTGCTCAAGCTGGTCGAGAAGGAACAGCCGGATCTGGTGATCCTCGGCAAGCAGGCCATCGACGACGATGCCAACCAGACCGGCCAGATGCTGGCCACGCTGTGGGGCCGCCCGCAGGCGACCTTCGCCAGCAGGCTGGACATTGCCGACGGCAAGGCCACGGTGACCCGCGAAGTCGACGCCGGCCTGGAAACGCTGGAAGTGGATCTGCCGGCCGTGGTCACCACCGACCTGCGCTTGAACGAGCCGCGCTTCATCAAGCTGCCGGACATCATGAAGGCCAAGGCCAAGCCGCTGGAGAGCCTGCAGCTGGCCGACCTCGGCGTTGAAGCCGCCGATACCTTCAAGACCGCCCAGTACGCCGCGCCGTCCAAGCGCAGCAAGGGCGTGATGGTCAAGGACGCGGCCGAACTGGTAGCCGCACTCAAGCAGAAGGGGTTGCTGTAATGAGCAAGATTCTCGTCATCGCCGAGCACCACGACGGCAAGCTCAACGCCGCCACCGCCAAGACCGTCAGCGCCGCCGCCGCCATCAGCGGTGCCAGCATCGACGTGGTGGTGCTGGCCGCCGATCCGGCCGCCGTCGCTGCAGAAGCGGCGAAGATCGCCGGCGTGGCCAAGGTCCTGACCGTGGCCAACGCCGCCAACGCGCAGGCCATCGCCCAGGTGCTGGCGCCGCAGATCGCGCAGCTGGCCAAGGGCTACAGCCACGTGTTCGGCCCCTCCACCACCTTCGGCAAGGACCTGATGCCGTGCGTGGCCGCCCTGCTCGGCGTCAACCAGGTCTCCGACCTGATGACGGTTGAAGGCAGCCACACCTTCAAGCGTCCGATCTACGCCGGCAACGCGATCATCACTGTGGAAGTCCCGGCCGACCAGATCGTGGTCGCCACCGTGCGCGCCGCGTCGTGGCCGGAAGCCGCCCAGGGCGGCAATGCTGCCATTGAAGCGGCCAGCGTCGATGCCGCTCTGCCGACCCACACCCGCTTCATCGGCCTGGCCGCCGGTGCCAGCGACCGCCCGGACCTGCAGAGCGCCAAGCGCGTGGTCTCCGGTGGCCGCGGCGTCGGTTCGGAAGAGAACTTCAAGGTGATCTTCCAGCTGGCCGACAAGCTCGGCGCCGCCGTCGGTGCCTCGCGCGCCGCCGTCGATGCCGGCTACGTGCCCAGCGACCTGCAGGTCGGCCAGACCGGCAAGATCATTGCGCCGGAACTGTACGTGGCCGTGGGTATCAGTGGTGCCATCCAGCACCTGACCGGCATCAAGGACGCCGGCACCATCGTGGCGATCAACAAGGACGGCGATGCGCCAATCTTCGAGATTGCCGATATCGGCCTGGTGGGGGATCTGTTCACGATCCTGGCGGAACTGGAGCAGGTGCTCTGACTATTTTCCCCTATCGTTCCCATGAGTAAGTCGCCCGTCATGATCGATGGCATCAACGAACCTCCAGCCCCGGTTCTGGACGTTTCCGTCGTGGTTCCCGTGTATGGCTGCCGAAACTGCCTTGAAGACCTGGTCGACCGTGTCGGCCGGGTCCTGCAGGCGGCGTCGCGGTCGTATGAAATTGTGCTGGTGGACGACAACAGCCCGGATCAGTCCTGGACCAGGATCAACGAGCTGTCGGATCGACATGAGGCTGTCCGGGGCCTGCGCCTTTCACGCAATTTCGGCCAGCATGCCGCCATCACCGCCGGCCTCGCCCATAGCCGGGGCGAGACGGTGGTGGTGATGGATTGCGACCTGCAGGATGTGCCTGAAGAGATTCCCACGCTTCTGGCCGCGATGACAGGGGATGTCGAAGTGGTGCTCGGCCAGCGCGTTGACCGGCAGGACAGCTGGGCCAAGCGCACGGGCTCGATGCTGTTCTACCGGGCTCTGGGGTGGTTGACCGACACCCGCTATGACCACACGACGGCCAACTTCGGTGCATACAGCCGCAAGGTGGTCGATGCTTTGAACGGAATGGACGAATCCGACCGTTTCCTCCCCCTGCTGGTCCGCTGGACCGGCTTCAATACGGCCAAGGTTCCCGTGTCGCACGGCTTGAGGACCGAGGGCAAGAGCGGCTACAGCCTGGGAAAGCTGCTGCAGATGGCCGGCCGCATTGCACTGTCCTTCTCGGACAAGCCGCTGCGGCTGGTCATGACGGCAGCCCTCATGATCGCGCTGATGGCAGCGGCAATTGCCGTGTTCAGCGTCTATCGCTATAGTTCCGGCGATATACGTGTTGCGGGCTTTACCAGCATCATCGCGTCAATCTGGCTGGTGGGCAGTATCGTCATGGCATGCATAGGCGTGCTGGGCCTGTACCTGGGCAAAGTGCACGGCGAGGTCAAGCGACGCCCTCGCTATCTGGTCTGGCAGGACACATGGAAGTGAAATCAACGAGCCCCACCCGGCACCTTTCAGCCGCGCCACTGGATTCACGCCGTTTTGGCATCACTGTGCTTCGCGGTACGATCGACGCTGCGGCGGACACTGCCGAGG
Source organism: Stenotrophomonas sp. NPDC077659 (assembly GCF_050268705.1). Classification (NCBI taxonomy): domain Bacteria; kingdom Pseudomonadati; phylum Pseudomonadota; class Gammaproteobacteria; order Lysobacterales; family Lysobacteraceae; genus Stenotrophomonas; species Stenotrophomonas sp. NPDC077659. The sequence continues at coordinate 27,260 of NZ_JBNNHG010000009.1, forward strand.
TCATCGAGGAGATCGAGGCAAGCGACGCCGACCTGGTTATCTTCCGCGTGCCCGCCGGCTGCACGGCCGTGCCGACCGGCCTGCAACGCCGGGGCAGCGTGGTCATCCACGCCGACACTCTGGTCTACTACGGAATGGACCTGGACCGCAGCGCGGCACCGCCTGCCGAAGCGAAAGTCCAGCGAGCCACCGATGCCCATCGTGCCGCACTGGCGGTCATCGCAGATCGCAGCTTCTGCAACTACCGCGCGCACTACGCAGCCAATCCGCTGCTGAGCCGTGATTTGGTGCTATCAGGATACGTGGAGTGGGCACTGAGTCGGCTCAGCCAGGATCGTGCCAACGAAGCCACGTGGGTGGTCATCGAGGAAGGCACGGTGGCAGGTTTCGCCACCTGCGATATCAGCGGCGACTCGGTCGAGATCATCCTCAACGCGGTCCACCCCGATTTCGAACGACGCGGCCTCTACGGAATGCTGCTGCGTCACATCCAGCACCACTATGCACACCAGTCGCTGAAAAAACTGCTGATTTCCACCCAGATCTGGAACTTCACCGTCCAGCGCCAGTGGGGGCGTAACGGTCTGCAGCTGCAGCGGGCCTTTGACACCTACCACATGGATCGGCGCTTGACGCCGTCATCGGGCGGGCGATGAACGCTATCTTCCCTTGGCTGATGGTGGCATCGACCATCGTCCTGACCAGCTACGGCCAGCTGGTGATCAAGTGGCAGGCCAATACGTTCAAACCGGGCTCCGAAGGCTTGATCGGGCGCCTGCCCGCCGTGTTCCAGCTGTTGCTGCAACCGTGGGTCATCTCCGCGTTCGTCGCGGCATTTGCCGCGTCGCTGTGCTGGATGCTGGCGATTTCCCGGCTGGAACTGAGCAAGGCCTATCCTTTCATGGCGCTGAACTTCCTGCTGGTCTGCATCGTGGCGGTACCGGTGTTCGGTGAACCCTTCAACCTCGCCAAAGGCCTCGGCCTGGCCACCGTGGTGGTGGGCCTGGTCATCCTCAGCCAAGGCTGAACGCTTACGCAGCTTCGTCATTCCCAAAGGCGCACACATGATCCGCTTCAATCGTCCGTTCATGACCGGCAAGGAATTGCCCCTGATCGAGCAGGCCCACCGCAACGGCCACCTGTCAGGTGATGGTCCCTTCACCAAGGAATGCCACGCGTGGCTGCGGAAGAACACCAGCGCCACTACGGCACTGCTCACTCATTCATGCACGGCCGCACTGGAAATGGCGGCACTGCTGCTGCGGCTGCAGCCCGGCGACGAAGTCATCATGCCGTCGTTCACCTTCGTGTCAACCGCCAGTGCCTTTGCCCTGCGAGGTGCCGTTCCGGTATTCGTGGACATCCGAGCGGATACTCTGAACATCGATGAGGCGCTGATCGAGGGGGCCATCACCTCCCGGACCAAGGCCATCTGCGTGGTCCACTACGCTGGCGTGGCGTGCGAAATGGACGCCATCATGGCCATCGCCGAACGCCACGGGCTTCGGGTCGTCGAAGACGCAGCCCAAGGCATCATGTCCAGCTACCGCGGCCGCCCCTTGGGCACCATTGGCGACCTGGGCGCCTTCAGCTTCCACGAGACCAAGAACATCATCTCCGGCGAAGGCGGTGCCCTGCTGTGCCGGGACGAGGAGTATGGTGAAGCCGCCGAGATCATCCGCGAAAAGGGCACCAACCGCAGCCGGTTCTTCCGCGGCCAGGTGGACAAGTACACCTGGGTCGACGTGGGCTCCTCCTACCTGCCCGGTGAAATCACCGCCGCATTCCTGGCCGCGCAGATGCAGGATGCCGACGAGATCACGCGTCGCCGCCTCGCCATCTGGGATCAGTACCACGCGTGGGCGCTGCAGCACGAGCAGTCCGGACACGTCCGCCGCCCGGTGGTTCCCGAGCACTGCACGCACAACGCGCACATGTACTACATGCTGCTGCCCAGCCTCGAGCATCGCACTCGCTTCATCGAGGCCCTCAAGGCGCGCGGTGTGCAGGCGGTGTTCCACTACATCCCGCTGCACTCGTCCCCCGCCGGCCAGTCCTGCGGTCGGTCCGAGGGCGAGCTTCCGGTGACCAACGACGTGTCCGAACGCCTGATCCGCATGCCGCTCTGGCTCGGCCTTGAAGAATCGATGGATCACGTACTTCGCAGCGCCGACGAAGCCCTGCAGGAGGCATTTGCGTGATCGACGCAACGGCCGGCATCGGCAGCAAAGTCGCCGGTCCCAGCAGGCCGGCGCTGTTCGCGCTGGCCTATGCATCGGCCTTCCTCTGCTCCAAGTACCTTGGACTTTCGACCGGCTACGCCTTGGATGACTACGCCGTCAGCCACACATCGCCGGAGGGACTGGCTGGCTTCTTCCTGAGCCAGGGTCGGTACACCAATGCCGTTCTGGACACCATCCTGCGCGCCAGCGACCTGAACATGACCAGTTTCTCGGTCATTGCGTTCATCGCAACCCTGATCTTCAGCACGCTGTTCTACCTTGCCGTCTTCAAGCCTGACAGCCGCCAGCAGCCCAGCATCATTGCCGCAGCGGCTGCGCTGCTTGGCGCCCATTCTTACTACACGGAGTACATCACCTTCCGGCAATCGGCCCTGCCGATGTCGGTGATGTTCGCCATGCTGTGGGTCGCGGCAAGCCAGTATCGAATTGCCATGTTCACCGCTGACAGGCGTGCCGTTCGGCTGGCCGTGGCGGCCGCTGCCGGCGTGATCGCAATGGGCGCCAACCAGCTCGCACTCTGCTATGCGGCCATCGCGGTGCTCTATATGCACCTGGCCGCGCCCGTGGCAGACCTGCGGGAAGGTTCTGCTGCCCCCCTGCTGCCCCAGGCCGCGAAGGCCATCAGCCTGACAGCCGCCTGCGGGTTCGTCCTGAGCGCTGGCAACTTGGTGGCAGCGATGATCGGCAGGATGGTGGGTCATGTCGGCACCGATGGCCGCGCCACCCTGGTGTCGGCAGGTCAGTTGCCTGAGCGCGCAGCGCAGCTGATGGAGCTCATGCCCACGCTACTCATCAAGGCCGAGCCCATCGCCGCAACACCTGCGAAGGTGCTGCTGCTGCTGAGTGTGTTGTTGGCACTTCTGCCGTTTGGTCGCGCGCACGTACGTGGCAGGTTGCTGGTGCTGCTGTTCGCTGCGACGGCGTGGGGCATCGCCTTGCTGCCGCATGTTGTTTCGGGCACATGGTGGCCGGTTCCGCGTACCCTTGTGGCCGTCCCCATGGTCTTTGCCGGTGTCCTGGTGCTGTGCAGCCATGCCGGCCAGTTGCAGCTCCGCGTGTCCGCGGGATTGTCGCTCGCTGCGGCCGTTCTGTTCTGCGCGCACAGCAATGCCATCCTGATCAACCAACAGCGGGTGAACCGCTGGGATATCGCGCAGGCCCAGGACATTGCAAGCCGGGTGGCCGAACGCTTCCCGCGGAAGCATGCGAAGCTGGCAATTGTGGGGGGCAAGTGGAGTTACGCCGTGGCACCCCAGGCTGCGCAGGGTGACATGAACCTGTCGGCACTGTCAGTTGGCTGGGCTATCGACCCCCTCTTCGACGAGGCCACCGGTACCGACCTGACCGTTCGTTCAGCACCGGAGTTGGCGGAAACCTGCGCTGGCAAGCCCGTCTTTCCCTCTCCCGAGTCCACCATCGAAACTGCGGACGAGATCGTCGTCTGCCTTTGACCCGATACAAACAACGCCCCTTGCGGGGCGTTGTTTTTTCGCGGCTTCAGCCGGTGATCGGGAAGCCAGGTTTGATGCAATCCCGCGCAGCAATCAGCTATGCGCTGCGATATGCAGGTTGCAGGACCAGTTCTGTTCCGCACCGTCTTCCAGCGCCACGTGAAGCGTCACGGTCTGGGCGCCCGCGAAGGCAGCGCTGTCGATTTCGAGCTTCTCGCCCTGCTTGGGATCAAGCAGCTTGGGCTCGCCGGAACCTACGATGACCTTCACCTTGTAGGCACATCCGGCACGACCGGCGGTCAGCGTGTACTTGCTGGCAGAGTCCTTCAGCTCGACATCCACCGTACGCCCGAAGAACGGGGGAAGCGGCGCAACGCTGAGGCCGTTTTCTTCGAACTGGAAAGACTCATAGTCGAGCTTCATCTCTTTCGACGCCGCCTGGTCCGGGTAGACCGGCGTGATGTTCGCGGTGCCGTTCCACGGCGAGGCCGGCTGCTCCGGCGCAGCGGCGGCAGCCGGGGCCTCATCAGCCTTGGTCGGGCTATCGACCGCCTGATCGTTGTTGCCAGAGCACGCGGCCAGCAAGAGGGCAGCGACACCCAGCAACGGCATCGACGAGGAACGTACGAAGGGCTTCATGACTTAATTTCCTGGAATGGGGATGGATGGGTAGGAGCTTGAAACAACAGCGGTACAGGTTTTCCGTGCCGTCTGGAGACGTCCAGGAAACGCGCTCAGCCGTGGCTGCAACAGGTGCATGGCCCCGCGCTGAGCCCGCGGCGGCAGATTCTATCGCACGATCTCGGGGTCAAGTAAAAAGCGACGTGTGTGGGAGGGGAATCCGAGCTCCAACCTACCGCCGCGTTGCGCTGCGGGACTCCCGGCAGCGCGGCATGTGGAGGCATGGCCGATGGGTGTGCTTCCTCAGCCTTGGCGAGCCCGCCTCAGCGCGCCGTCTTCACTACCAGCCGCGGCCAACACCGCCCCGGTCCGGGATGCCGGGGTTCGGGAGTGGACCGGCAGGTAGCCCTCCAGGCACTCCAGCGACGCCGTGAAGTCTTCCCAACGGCGATTCTGGCGCAGCGATGCCAGCTGCCGCTGGACGCGTTCGTCCCGAAGCTGCGCAGAAGACTGCAACAATTTCAGCTGGGACACGAAGGCAGCCACATCGTCATGGCGTTCCACCATGTCCTGCTCTGCGAGGAAGTCAACGATGCCCCCGACCTGCGGGGCACAGATCGGCAATTTTGCCGCAGCGACATCGAACAGAATGGTCGGGGTGCCTTCCCAGGCGGTGGTATGCAGGTAAGCGAAGTGTTCGGGAGTGGCCACTTCCTCAAGCCGCTGGAACTCACCGTGCAGGGTGACGTTGGTCAGCGAGCGCAGTCCGGAAAGGTCCTGCACCGCTGCTCCGGACATGACCTGTGCACCGTACACATCGAAGTGCACGTCGGGCATCTGCGCTGCGATCAAGGCCAGGATGTCGGGTCGCTTCTGCCGGTCTAGGCGGCCAGCCCACAACACGCGCCTGGCACCTTGGGTTGAGATCGCCCGACCAGCCCCTTCCGTCACCCGACCGTCATAAGGAAACGGGATGAAGGTGAACGATGCGTGCGGAACACCCAGCTCGCGCGACCATATCCGCGGATAGCGCGAGTTGTCGGAGATGATCGTCGACAGGTGCGGGTAGCAGGAGCGCAGATAGTCACGCGCATAGCCAACCGGATTCATCTGCTGGTCGTAGTCATCGCAGAACAGTGAAGCAAACAACCGAGAGTGCTGGGTCAAGGCCAGACCATGGCGCAGGATCGCATCCCAGCCAACGCGGGAGTTCACAAGGTGGATCGTCGGTGCGCGCAGCTGCAGCAGCACGCGCACCATCACGTTCACCTGCTGGTTGAAATCAAGCGAGGCTGCGGTGTTGCCGAAGTCCACCAGATGCGCCTGCGTCGGCAGCCTGGAGGCCCAGGGCGAGGAGGCAGGCTCGGTCGTCAGAACGAGGATCCGTGCTGCCGGATCGCTCTCCGCAATGGCACTTGCGTGGTAAAGAATTCCGCGGTCGGCCCCGCCTGGCTTCAGCCACGGCACCAGCAGGATGTGGGTGTACGTCGCCTCGCCGATGGCATCGGACAATGTGGCGTAGACCGCCCCCTGCCGGGTATCCATGGGCACGGAGTAGAAGGCGTAGCGCTCGATGCCGGACCCTGGCGGCAGCAGCTCAGGCTCGATCGCGGCAAGGGCGCGCATCTCATCCTGCAGCCAGACAGGCATCGTCGGGGCTGATGGAGCCCCCTGCGAGGTCGCACCAGGTGCTGCCGACCGTGCCGACAACAGGGCAAGGATACGACGCACCCAGTGAGCCACGCGACGGGTGTATCGGTTTCGAACCCAGCGATTCCGGGTCAATTGATCAAACATGGCCTTGTCCTTCGCCGCGCTTGCGCCCTAGGGCAAACAGCGAGGTACGCGGAATGACGGTTCTCAGTGCATGGCTGGCTTCGTTGAGCGAGCCGTGCCATTTACGCCGGTAGAAATACGCTGAGCCCCAGGCGAGCCTATGGACCACACCCTGTGCGATCGTCTCTGCATTCCAGTACCAGTCCTCGTATCCGAAGCCCGTCCGCTTCGGATAGCAAGCGACGTAGGGGATGCTCTCAAACAGTTCGCGGGTCGAGAACGCGGCGCTGATCCACGGGTTGACGGTGAGCAGCGCGTTCTCGTCGTAGTAGCTTCCGTCCTGGTCCACCTGCCAGTTGAATGCGCTGTACATGCCAAAACTCAGGACCATTTCTGGATGCAGGATGAAACGTCCCTGCTGGCGGGCCGCCTCCTTCATGTGTACCAGGAAATAGCCGGTGGAAATGAGGTCATCACCATCCAGGGTGCACACATAGTCCGCCCGGCACGCCGCAACGCCCGCATTACGCGCAAGCGCCGCATCGCCCAGCCGGGTCTCGACGAGCACTTCAGTCCCATCCAGGTCAGGGTGTTCGGTCACGAACATGCGGGTCTGGGGGTCTGCGTTGTCGAGCACCAGGACCAGCTGCACCTCGACCGAGTTCTGCCGGGCCACGCTACGGGACAACGCGTACGAGCGCAGCGAGGTGTGCGCAAGAATCCCTTCTCCATGGAACGTGACGATGGCGCTCAAATCTGGCCGGGTCATTTGCCGCTCCTGCGGCTCGACGGCGCTGGTGCCCGTCGCTTCCTCATCGCATTCATTCTGCGCCCCAATCTACGGAATTCTAAGCGGATTTAACGGGTGTAATGATACTAGCCGACATGTCATGACGCGAACGGCACTGCGCGTCCTAGAAACCTGCATGCCGGACAGTCCCGTAATACTTCTGTACAAGCTGTCCCAGGTAACCAGGACCAAAGGCGATGCCGCACGCATCGGCGGCCCTCAGGCAGTCGGTGGTGTCGATGGGGAACGACGCACCCCGCTCGAGAATGCTGTAGCGCCCGCGTCTAGCGAGCGCGTCCTCCATGCTGTGGACGATGGCAAGCATGTTGGTCGAACGGACATCGGCAAGCGGCATCATACGCGGGAACCGGTCCGGATGATGCAGTACATGGGTCACCAGGGTGGCCACGTCCTCGACATCGATCAGATTGCGCTCCGAACGCGCCCACACTTCAAAATGCTCACCAGACTGAATGCGCTGGCGCAGGAAATTCGTCAAAGTGTGGGGGTTGCCCCCTTCCCCGACCACCTGGGGAAGCCGGAACACCGTCCCGCGCTCGTCCGCCAGAACCCTCGCCTCCATCCGGGTCTTGTGCAGCAGGTAGGGGGTCTTTGGCTCATCCGGATTGCCCACGGCACAGCTTCCGAAGTACACGACCCGGCGCACGTGGGGATGGCTGAACACCCCATCCAGCAAATGCTGCTCACGATCAAATGCGGCCTGCCCACGCTCGTCGGAATTGGACACCCCTGCGGCAACGATCACCGTCGCCCGGTCCTGCTTCCACTTGCTGGCGAAGGCCTTTGCGACCAGGCCTCGTCCAATGATCACTGTGTTCTTCCTTGTTCGATGGGGCTGTCAGGCGCTGCTGATCGGCCCGGCAGGTAGTGCGGCGTGTCGTGCAGTGTCCGGACGAACGTCGTCCAGTCCCGCCCATTGGAAAGTGAATCGTATTGTCCGCGCCGGCGCCGCTCACGGAGGGCCTGGTCGTTGACGAGTTCCCTCAGCCTCGCCATGAATCCAGCTACGTCATCGGGATGTTCGACCAGCCAGTCAACATCAAGCAGGTCGCCGATTCCCCCGACGGCAGGTGCCACGATCGGCAGGCCCGCCGCAGCGGCATCAAGCAGCAGCGTCGGCAGCCCTTCCCAGGACGTGGTGAAGAGCAGTGCGGCATGGCTGGGGCTTACGATGGCGTCGAAACGCTCGAATGAACCATTCATGTTTACATTGGCCAATGCACCGATCTCCTTGACGGCAGGATGCGGATGCCCCAATTCAGATACCCCATGTACGTCGAATTCCACTGATGGCATGGACCTTGCAATCTGTAGCAGGATGTCAAGCCGCTTCTGGCGATCAAATCGCCCCGCCCACAGCACGCGGGCAGGTCCCTCGATCACGTAGGGGCGTTCCTTTCGCACGACCTCCAAGTCATAAGGGAAACGCAATACGCTGAACAGCTCGCGAGGAACGCCAAGTTCCTTAGACCAGATGTCAGGAAAGACACTATTGTCGCAAAAAACTGTGACCAGGTTTGCATGACTATCGCGCAGATGACTGCGGGCGAAGCCAGTTGGGATGCCCTCTTCATCACGGTCATCGCAGAACAGCGAAGCAAAGAGCCCTGACGCCTGGCGCAGTGCCAGCCCATGCAGTGCGTACGCCTGCCAAGCGACCCGCGAGTTGATGGTGTGGATCACCGCCGGTTGCATCTGCAGCAACAGCCGGGTCAGAAGCTGGGTGCGGCCAGGCAGATCCATCCCGCCCACGATCTGGCCGAAACGGAGGACCCGGATCCCGGGCGGAACCCGTTCGAGCCAAGGGGACTCGACGTCCTCGGTCAGCACCAGCAACGCGTCGCCACTGGGCAGCGACTCCGCCCATACCCGGAGGTGGTGCAATGCCCCCCGATCAGCTCCGCCGCGCACCAGCCACGGCACGATGAGAACGTGACTGGCTGGCTGGATGCCCACAGCGGCCACCAGCTTGCGATAGCGCTCTCCCGGACGGCAGGTGAGTGCAATCGGCGCATGACGGAAGTGCCTCGGCTCATCCCGGTCCCGCAGCAGCCCGGGCTCGATGGCCGCGAGCGCGACCATTTCCTCGTGCAGCCAGGCCGGCATGGCACTGCGTCCGCTGCTGGCCATCCGCCCCACTGACTCGATGCGCCGGCCTATCCAGGCCAAGATGCGTCCCAACTCCATTCGCGGATTGCGCCGCAGTTGGTGCACGTCGACCCGACGCGCCAAGGCGAGCAGGCGCCACATCAAGGCTGCCCCCAGCGACCGAACAGGTCGCTCGGCGGCATCACGGCCTGCACGGCGGTGCTGTTCGCATTGACAGAACCGGCCTGCTTGATCCTGTAGAAGTAGGCCGTGTGCGGCACGGTCAGGTGCTCAAATCCCGCCGCTACCGTCTGGCAGCTCCAGTGCCAGTCTTCATAGCCATAACCGGTCTGGTCCGGTCGGCAGGCAACGTAGGGCACTTCGCTGAAGACTTCGCGTCGTGCGAACACTGCACTGATCCAAGGGTTGGCGTTGAGCAGCATGTCCGGTGAAAACGACATGCTGCGCTGGTCGATCTGGGTACCGAATCCGTCCCATTTGCCAAAGCTTGCAACGACTTCGGCATGCAATACCGACCGCGCAGGCGCATTGGCGGCGGCATCCAAGTGACGCTGCAGGTAATCGCGGCTGATCAGATCATCGCCGTCCAAGATGCAGACAAACGTGCCATCGGCCCGTTCGATTCCCATGTTGCGAGCCATCGCCGGGTCTCCGAAGGACGTAGCCAGGATCAGCTCGTCGCCCGTCAGGTCAGGATGGCCCCGCACGATCACCGTGGTCTGCTCGTCTGCGTTGTCCAGCACCAGCACGAATTGCACCCGTGATCCTGCCGCGCGCGCCTGCTGGCGCGACTGCAGGTAGCTGCGCAGCGCAGCATGGGCGAACACGCCCTCGCGGTGGAAGGTCACCACCACGGAAAGCTCAGCCGCCATCGCGCTTTCTCCAGCCAAGCCGCGTGGCGAGCACGTGCAGTACCATGCGAACCAGCGATTTCAAGGGCATCCGCTGGAGTGCTGACGCAAGCACCTTCATCTCCTCGGCAATGGCCTCGGCGGGAAGCCGTTGCGGTGGCGGGCTGCCGATCATCACTCCGGTCGCTGTGGCAAGGTCGCGCGCGGCGTCCTCGAGCTCCCGGTAGGCTGCGACCCTGTCATCCAATACAGCGGACTGGCGCTGATGTGCATCATTCAGCTGGTCCAGCGCTTCGCGGTTGCGCTTTAGATCTTCCTGCAGTGCGACCCATTCAGCCGCAGCGTGCAAGTGCGCGAACCGGTACGCAGCCCGCAGGCCGGTGATCTCCGTCGCCCGCGCTTCGCTCTCGGCATGGGATGCATCCAGTTCATCGCTCCGTTGGGCAAGTTCCATCTGCAAACGGTAATACTGCTGCTCCAGCCAGTCCTTGCCTTCCTGCAGGTGCTGCTGCCACTCTCGACGCTGCCCGAGTTCCAGGGTCAGGTGGTGGTACTGATCTTCCAGCCAGTGTTTCGCGGACGCCAGCTCCGCATGCTGCACGGTGATGCGCTGCAGTTCGGCGGTGAGGCGTGCGCAGTGACCGTCCAGCCATGCCTTTCCTTCCTGCAGCTTCTCACTCTCTGTCAGGTGGCCCTGCAGATCCGCGCGCAGCTCATCCAGCCCCTCGGCAAGCACGAGCAGCTGTGATTCGAGCTCCCGCTCGGCGACCACCCGCCGCTCAAGTTCGGCATTGAGATGGCCGTACTGACCGTCCAGCCAGTCCTTTGCGACCTGCAACTGCTCGGTCCACTGCTGCTGGCGGCGCAATTCAGCACGCGCCTCCTGCAGTTGTCCCTTCCAGGATCGATTACCCCACTGCCAGGCCATACCCGGACGCAATGGAGACTCGGCGGTCACCCTCAATGCCGTGGCCAGCCCGCCGGCCTCGTCCATGACCGCCGCAAACTCTCGCATCGAGAAGGTCTCCGGCGCGTCGGGGTCGGCCACGACTTCAGACCAGTCCGATTCGGCAGAGAGTCGGCGTGCTTCATCAAGGCCACGCGACCATGCAGTGCGCGCGGCATCGACGTTGCCTTGGGCAAACAAGATCCAGCCCAACCTCGCCGCAGCAGCCGTGGTCTTGGTACCCAGCAGCGGGCTGAAGCCCAATACATCGAAGGTCAGGACGCGCTGGTAAAGCTCGGTCGCTTCATCCAGCCTGCCATCTGCCTGGTAGAGCATCGCGGCCGCGAACGCCAGCGAAACCTGCCAACGCAGCACGGTGGGATTGCTAGCCGGCACGGCGATGTAGTGCCAGACGGCGGCGAGCAATTCCTGGCGCTCGTGACCAGCGACGACGTCCCCGTCATACAGCAGTACGCACAAGGCGGCCCCATGGTCGGCGGAAAACGGCGGCGTGGTGTCGAACACCTGCCGCGCCAACTGCCGGCGCAGCACAGGCGATTCGATCCGTTCCCCGATGGAGACGATCAACCGTACCACGCTGGCGTCCAGGTAGTCCCGTTGAAACGCAATGATGTTGGGAACCTGCGCGGACAGGTCCTGGGCTACCCCATGTCCACCGGTCTTCACGGCCAGCAGCACCAGCGCCTCGGCGTCAGGATCGTGCGCCAATGCGAGCGCCGAATCGCGATCAATCTCGTGGAACTGCTCAACACCGACACGACCCGCAGCATGCTGGTGCCACGCCCGGTCCACCACCAGTTCGAGCTGTTCCAGGCAGGTCACGAGGGGCAACAGTGGATCGAGACCATGCGCCAGCGGAATACGCAGGACCAGCCGCCCACTGCGGCGCAAAGGTGCATGGGCGTGGCGCAGCAGCCGGGGCCAGTCTGCGGTATCGCAGGCCATCTGCGTGATCACCACGTCCAGCGATTCGGTGAATTCCGACCAGCGCTCTGGATCGGTCCATTCCAAGCCAGGCTGCGATGGGGCAGGCGGAAGCGATGCGAGTACGCCTAGCCAACGGCAACGCGATTGCTGCTGCACGACCCGCCACACCCCATCTGCGGCGGCGTCTGCGGCCATCACGGCATCGCCAGGACGGACCAGCGCGGCCGCCAGGCCATGGTAACTGGCGTTCGTCATCGTCTCAGGCGACGTCGCCCTGACCCCGACCCGGGCAAGCACCAGCAGGGCAACCCTGCCGAGCGAGCCCGGCATGGTGAAGACTGCAGGGTGGAACTGCCAGCCGCGCTCGTGGGCCTGCTCCCGCCAAGCGGGCAGGTCCGCGTCAGCGTTACCGACCAGCACGAGGGTAGCGACATCCGAATCGAGTGCCTCGGAGCGCGATGCATCTGCCTGTGCCCAGGCCACCATCCATTCAGGCCGCTCGCCAGCTTCCTCCTGCTGCGCCATGCGGACCTCGCAACCGGCCTGGCGCAGCGGTGCGATCAGGATCGACAGGCCAGCACCGAGCAGGACGACCCGCCCTGGCCCGCAGATCGCCAGACAGAACTCCGCCAGCCCGTCGGGCAGCAGATCCGTCGCCGGCTGCGCGGGGGATAGTGATGCATCTGTCGCGGTCATGGCGGTTGTTACCTGCTGTCGCCGGATGCTGCAGCGGACAACTGTCCGAGGCGCTTTACCTCTGCTGTCAGTGAGTGGTACTGCGCGTCCAGCCATCTGCGGGCAGCTTCAAGTTCTACATTGTACTGCTCCAACTCGGCAATGCGCTTCTGCTGCTCGTTGTACTTGCCATCAAGCCACTGCTTGGCCTCCATGAGTTGCTGCACATCACCGGTGCTCAGGTTCGCCTGGCCATTACCGCTTCCGATACCTGCGATGACGGCGCGGTCGTTGCTGTCGCCGAGCAGCACGGACTGCGAGCCGAGCAGATCGCTGATGATCGCCGACGCACCTTGGCCCAGCTGCTTCAGTCGTGCGAAGCGCACCTGCGCTGGCAGCGTCAACTGCTCTGCCGCAAGCTGCAGGAGGCCGGCGGCCTCGACCTCTGCCTCGCTGGAAGATTCAGTCAATGCGTCACGGGCTTCGATCCTGCACTGCACCCAATGCGAGGCGGCAGGCTCCAGCTTTCCGGCGGTGGTGGCAAGGGCAGCCGCCGCTGCACGTGCGCGGGCCCGAACGAGCGGATTTTCAGCTTCGAAGCTGGCCTCGAGCTGACGCACTGCGGCCTCGTGCTGCCCGTCTGCCAACAACGCCCGGAATGACGGCATCGGGCCAGGCACCGTTTCGGCGGCAGCCTCTGCCTTGCGGGCGAGGACCAGCAGCCATTCTCCGTCGCAGGCAGGGCCCGCATGCGGATCGATCTCAAGCATCGAACGCACCGAGAAATGCCGCTTCTGACCACCGCCAGCATCCTGCAGCCAAGCCTTCTCGATCACGAACCCATTGCGATGGAACTGGCTGACCAGGCGCGGCCAGTCATACACATGGAAGTGGAACGGGTTCGGATCCTCCCCCGTTTCATCCGACCAGTCGTTGGGCACGCTCGCATACAGACGCCCCTCGGGCGAGAGGACCCGATGCAGCTCCGCCAGCAGACGATCGGGCTCGGGAAGATGTTCCAGCGTCTCTACCGAAACGGCGAAATCCGCAGAACCATCGGCCATTCCCGAAAGTTCCTGTGCATCGCCGACCACGAAACGCATCGTCGTTGGAGCCTCGGGAGCAAAGCAGGTGTTTGCATAGTCCACCGCGTAATCGCTGGCATCCAGCCCGACGAACGACGCAGCAAGGCTACTGTGAGCGAGCTGATAGGAGCCGTATCCCAGTCCGCACGCCACGTCGATGACGCGATCGCCAGGGCGCACAAACTGTGCCGCCTGCGCATAGCGCGCCATGTGCGCGTCGGATCGACGTCCCGCCTCGCGCGTCATGTCGGTGTGCAGATCACGCTCTTCCACAAGCACGCTGAGCGGATAGGTCGCCATGGCTGCATCAGGCACGCGTTCAAAGGCCATCAACAGCAGGCCGTTGACGTGGTCCAGTTCACCGTAGGGCGCCAGACGCTCGTTCAGAGGATGCTTGCGCCACTCCTGGCGCATGGCGGCAGCTTCCCATTGGGCACGCGTGACATTTGCGGCCGCCGTTCCCGAGACCAGCAGACACAGGGGCACACGCACATCCACCAGCAGCGGCTGCAGGCATTCATCAGCAGCACCGGCATCGGCATGATCGATGACGACGATCGCCGACGCCGCCCCTTCAAGCCCATCAAGCACTTCATGCCCGCACTGGCGCAGCGCCCGTGCCAGTGCCGGTTCCGGGCGCCCCAGCAGCGCCACCGCGCCGGCAGGCAACCATCCGTTCAGTCGCAGCACGCCCACGCGCAACGCGGCGGGGGACAGTGCGGAAGGGGAAAAACTCGTGCTCATCTCCATCACAGCCTCTCCGTAATTGACTGGATTTCAGTCACTTCCGCGTGCATCCGCAGGTCGCAGACGCCGCCAAACGTGTATTCCTTCTGCCTCATGCCCACCTGGAAGAACGCCGCCTCGTCTCGCCAGTGCAGCATGCGCTGCGCCCCGCCGAACTGCTCGATTTCCTCCGAGACAGATACCTGTACTTCGTAGAAATTCATGCCAAGGGCGCAGTCGAATGTGAAACGCACCACAAGGGGGATGTCTGCAGGAAAGGTCCTGTTCCATACACCTGGAACATCCCGACCGAGTTCGGCCCATTCGCCCACGTCCTGGTTCAACGTGCCCCAGGAGTAAAGCTTCACGCCTTCCTTGTTGCGCAGCCGCACATTGATGTTGAGCCGGTCCATGTCGCGCTTGGGGCGCGCAGTCACTTCAATGACCACCTTGTCCCGGGGCAGGAAGTACGCGCAATCCTCGTCGCGGTGGTCCAACACGCGCACGCGCTCGATCACGCAGTCATAGTCGCCAAAGGAAAGCTTGTCGCTGCGGGCGCCCAGGATCGCTGACCCCTCATGGACCTCTGCGGCCGGGCCGGCTTCCGCGGCTTCCGCTGCGGCCTGCGCATCCACGATCTTCTGGGCGAACTGCAGGTGCTGCGCGCTGACCGAGGCGTAATAGTCGCGCTCATCCTCATGCAGCTGCTTGCGGTACTCAAGGACCACGTCCGAGGAGGGTCCCGCCACCCGGACGGTCCCGTCGCGCAGCAGGATCGAATGGTCGGTCAGCGTCCTGATCGACTCCTGGTCATGCGAGACCAGCAGCAAGGTGCACCCGTTGGCACGCAACGCCTCCATCTGCTGGAAGCACCGCTTCTGGAACAGCGCATCACCCACGGCCAACGCTTCGTCGACAATGAGGATATCCGGCTCGACCTGGGTCTGCACGGCGAATGCAAGGCGCAGCATCATGCCGCTTGAGTAGGTCCGCACGGGCTGGTCGATGAAATTGCCGATATCGGCGAAAGCGGCAATGGCATCGAAGCGCTGCATGACCTCGCGCTCGCTCAATCCCAGGATCATGCCGTTGAGCACGACGTTCTCACGACCAGTGAAGTCTGGATTGAATCCGCTGCCCAGCTCGAGAAGTGCGGCAATGCGTCCATTCACGCGAGCCGTACCGGTAGTGGGTGCCAAGGTGCCGGCAATGATCTGCAGCAGGGTCGACTTGCCGGAGCCATTGCGGCCGATGATGCCCACGGCATCACCACGCTTGACCTTCAGACTGACGTCACGCAGTGCCCAGAATTCCCGGCCACGCTGCCGCGACGTCCACGCTCCGCCAACGGGCAGGAAACGCCCCAACCGCGGCAGCAGCATCTGCAGCAGGCGATCGGACGGCTTCTCGAAAATGTTGAAGACCTTGCTGACATTCTCGATATCGATCACGAGATCTTCAGACGACATCGGCAAACGCCCTCCGGGTCCGCTGGAACCACCAGAAACCTATGAAGAAAACAGCCAGCGACCACGCGACGGCCCAGCCATACAGCGGCCAGTCCGGCAGCGTGCCACTGATGATCAACGCTCGAGACTGCTCGACGTAAACCGCCAGCGGGCTCAACCGCATCCACTTGCCGATCGTGTCGGGAAAGATGATCGATGGGTAGAGCACCGGCGTCAGGTACTGCAGGACGCGGGCGAGCAGGCCCGCGATCTGGTCCACGTCGCGGAAAAACACACCGAGCGAGGCGAACAGGTAGGTGACTCCCATCGTCAGGGCAAGCATCGGCAGGATCAGGATGGGCAGCAGCACGATCTG
Organism: Stenotrophomonas sp. NPDC077659; assembly: GCF_050268705.1. Lineage (NCBI taxonomy): Bacteria > Pseudomonadati > Pseudomonadota > Gammaproteobacteria > Lysobacterales > Lysobacteraceae > Stenotrophomonas > Stenotrophomonas sp. NPDC077659. Next base: position 43,326 of record NZ_JBNNHG010000009.1, read on the forward strand.
CCAGTGTAGACCGAAGCTGCTGAAGGCGAGGAAGGCCGCCAGCGCGACCGACGCCACCCCCGCGTTATACAGCGATGACAAAACCACCACCGGCGGCAGCACTTCCAGCGGGAAGACCACCTTCTTGACCAGGTTGGGATTGCTGAGCACCGCCGTGGGTGCGCGCGTCAGTGATTCGGCGAAAAAATTGTAGACGATCAGGCCGATGAACAGCAGCACGGCGTAGTCGACCTTGCTATGAACTTCGACGCCTTTCCACTTGGCACTGAATATGGTGGCGAAGATCACCGTGTAGATACCCAGCATGATCAACGGCACGAGCACGCCCCAAAGCGCACCCAACAACGAATGTTTGTACTTCGTCTTGATGTCGCGGCCAGCCAGGCTCAACATCAGCTCGATGCGACGCCCCATCATACAGTGGCGGCCGACAGCGCCCGCTCCAGATCCACCTGCAGGTCACCCAGGTCTTCCACACCCACGCTCAGCCTGACCAGCGCATCACTGATCCCCAGCTGTTCACGGCGTGCCAGCGGGATCGAGGCATGGGTCATCACCGCCGGGTGGTTGACCAGGCTCTCCACGCCGCCCAGCGATTCGGCCAGGGTGAACAGCTCGGTCTTCTCGCAGAAGCGCTTGGCCGCTTCGAAGCCGCCCTTCAGCACGATCGAGACGATGCCGCCGTAGCCGGCCATCTGCCGGCCCGCCAGTTCATGCTGCGGGTGCGAAGGCAGGCCCGGATAGATCACCTTGTCCACCGCCGGATGCTTTTCCAGCCACTGGGCCAGGGCCAGGGCATTGGCGCAATGCGCCTTCATGCGCAGCGGCAGGGTCTTCAGGCCACGCAGGGCCAGGAAGCTGTCAAACGGCCCCTGCACGCCACCGACCGAGTTCTGCAGGAACGCCATCTGTTCGGCCAACGGCGCATCATCGCCGACCACGACCATGCCACCCACCATGTCCGAGTGGCCGTTGAGGTACTTGGTGGCCGAATGCAGCACCAGGTCGGCCCCCATCAGCAGCGGACGCTGCAGCATCGGCGAGGCGAAGGTGTTGTCCACCACCACGATCAGGCCGTGCCGCTTGGCGATGGTGGCTACCGCAGCAATGTCCACGATCTTGAGCATCGGGTTGGTCGGGGTCTCGATCCAGACCATGCGGGTCTTCGGCGTGATCGCCGCTTCGAAGGCCGACAGGTCGGTCAGATCGACGAAACTGAAATCCAGCCCGGCGGTGCGACGACGCACGCGCTCGAACAGCCTGAAGCTGCCACCGTAGATGTCATCCATCGCCACCACGTGGCTGCCGGCGTCCAGCAGTTCGATTACGGTGGAACTGGCGGCCATGCCCGAGGCGAAGGCGAAACCACGCGTGCCACCTTCCAGCGAGGCCACGCAGCGCTCGTAGGCAAAACGGGTCGGGTTGTGCGTGCGCGAGTACTCGAAGCCCTGGTGCTCGCCCGGGCTGGACTGCGCATAGGTCGAGGTGGCGTAGATCGGCGGCATCACCGCGCCGGTGCTCGGGTCGGGCGACTGGCCGCCATGGATGGCCAGCGTGGCCAGGGCCAGCGCGCGGTCGGGCGAAGTGGGGTTGGACATGTCGTTTCCTGAATGGCGCCGACGTACGGCGCCGTCAAAGGATCGGGAGTCTATCAGCGCAGCCTTAACGAGCTTTGACGCGAATAAACCGGAATTCAGCAGGGATCGGTGTCGATCTGCGGTTTATTGCACTCGACGTCGCAGATAGTTCAGCAGATCGATGCGAGTGATCAGACCCAGGAAGGTGCCGCCGTCCATCACGATGGCCACCTGGCCGCGGTCGAACACCGGCAGCAGGGCCTCGATCGGCGACTTCACGTCCAAGCGGTCCAGCTTGCTGACCATGGCCGTGGCCACCGGATCGCGGAAGCGGGCCTCGTCGCCATAGACATGCAACAGGACGTCGCTTTCATCGACGATGCCGACCAGCTGGTCCCCGTCCATCACCGGCAGCTGCGACACGTCGTACAGCTTCATGCGCTGGTAGGCGGTGGTCAGCAGGTCGTTCGGGCCGATTACGACAGTGTCGCGCTGGCCATACGGGCGCAGGATCAGGTCGCGCAGGTCGCCGTGCTGCGGGCGCTCCAGGAAGCCGTTGTCCAGCATCCAGTAGTCGTTATACATCTTCGACAGGTACTTGTTGCCGGTGTCACACACCAGCACCAGCACCTTCTTGGGCGTGGTCTGTTCCTTGCAGTACTTCAGCGCGGCGGCCAGCAGGGTGCCGGTGGACGACCCGCCGAGAACGCCTTCCTTGCCCAGCAGTTCGCGGGCGGTATGGAAGCTCTCGGCATCGGTGATGGCATACGCCTTCTTGACGCGGCTGAAGTCGGAGATCGACGGCAGGAAGTCCTCGCCGATGCCTTCCACCAGCCAGCTGCCCGACTTGTCGTTCAGGTTGCCGTCGTTGATGTACTCGGCCAGGATCGAGCCGACCGGATCAGCCAGCACCAGCTCGGTCTTCGGCGACAGCGTGGCGAAGGCGCGCGACAGACCGGTCATGGTACCCGAGCTGCCGCAGCCGAACACGATGGCGTCGAGGTCACCGCCCATCTGCTCGAGGATTTCCGGGCCGGTGCCGAACTCGTGCGCGGCCGGGTTGTCCGGGTTGCCGAACTGGTTGATGAAGTACGCGCCCGGGGTCTGCTCGGCGATGGTCTTGGCCAGGTCCTGGTAGTACTCCGGGTGGCCCTTGGCCACGTCCGAACGGGTCAGGCGCACTTCGGCGCCCATCGCCTTCAGGTTGAAGATCTTTTCGCGGCTCATCTTGTCGGGAACGACCAGGATCAGCTTGTAGCCCTTCTGCTGCGCCACCAGTGCCAGGCCCAGGCCGGTATTGCCGGCAGTGCCTTCGACCAGGGTCGCGCCGGGCTTGAGGTCGCCGCGCTGTTCCGCTGCTTCGATCATCGACAGACCGATGCGGTCCTTGATCGATCCGCCCGGGTTGGCGCTTTCGAGCTTCAGATACAGCTCGCAGACGCCGGTATCCAGGCGCTGGGCCTTGACGATGGGGGTCTGGCCGATGAGTTCGAGGACGGAGGAATGGATGGGCATTCGGAGGACTTTCGCTTCGCGCCGCACAGGGCCGGACAGTGGATTATCCGTCGGATGGCCGCGAAAGTCAGGCGGTGTGAGGTGAGGTGTGCCGACCAACGGTCGGCACCCACCAGGGCAATGAGCGCCCGGTGACCCTTGTAGAGCCGAGCCCACGCTCGGCTGGCGCCCAAGGAGATGCGGACGGCCCCGGATCGACGAGGAGACCAGTACCGCCCGCATCGGTGGACGGAATACGCAGGGATGTTGCAGGCCGTTGCCTGCGGGCCAAGGCACCACCGCCTGTGGTGCCTTGGCGCGGTTGCGGCTGCCGTTGCCGGTCACACCGCAGGCCATCGTTGGCCGGGTCACGCCGTTCCCGGCGCGACCAAGGCGTCAGTGCGTGGGGGACGTCGTAGCGAGCGGCGTTTCGTACATACGCAGAAGGCGTTGCTTGGCCAGCAGCTTCTCGCGCTTCATGCGACCCAGGGTGACATCATCGATCGGGAGTACACCCAGCTCCGCGTCCATGCACTTCTTGTTCAACTTCCGGTGCTGGTCATGGAGTGCCCGGAACTCCGGATCACGCGCGCGACGGGCGTCGATCTCGCTCTGGGGCTGATCTTCAAACATGATGGACCTCCTTCGGCAGATACACGAACGCCCCGGCCGCAAGGCACGGGGCGTTGTTCATGGAGGAGCGCCGGTTGATTGCCACATGGGTGCCCACAACGACCTGCGGCACTGGCCTGCGCACGTCGGTCTGCTGCGGTTCGCGCCCTGCTTTCATCGGCCCGGCCCTCCCATCGTCCGGTCCGCGGCATTGCGTCCCGGACGATTGACCCTACGCCTGCTCCGGGCCCGGTACAAGACCCCTGCGTCAAAAAGACCGAACCCCGCCGGGGCGGGGTTCAGGCTGAATGCTCAAAGCAACGAAAAACAAACAAATTCAAACAATTACGGGGCGATGATGACCTCGGCCGAGCGGACCTTGGTGGACGCCGCCTTTTTTCCGCTGACCTGGATGCGGCTGCTGGCGACACCGGCTGAGACCAGGGCGTCACGCAGGGCTTCGGCGCGCTTCTGACCGACGCCATTGGCACTGTCATAGGCCTCGATGCGGACACGGCCCTTCTTGCCGATGTTCAAGTACTCGGCCAGCGCCTTGGCCTGGTTCTTCGCGCCACCGGACAGGCTGGACGCGCCGGCACCGAACGCATCCCCGCCGAGGGTGAAGACCTCGCCGCGGGCGTCGAACTTCGAGCCCGGCAGCTTCTGCCCGGACACCAGCTCGGCTTCCTCGCGGGCCAGCTTGGCCGCGTTCTGCTGCGCCGAGCTGAGGCGCTGCTGCTGCTTGCCGGCCACGCTGGTCAGGGCGTTCTCGGCATCCTGCCGGGCCAGGGTCTCGGCCTCGGCCGCCTGGCGCAGGCGCTCAGCCTCCTCAGCCTGCATCTGCGCCTGCATGCGCAGCTGTTCGGCCTCCTGGCGGGCACGGGCGGCATCGCGGCGGCTGGCTTCGATCAGCAGGTCGCTGCGGGTGCGGTCCAGGCGGTCCACCTCACGGGCGGCCAGGGCGGCGCGCACGCTGGTCTCGGCAATCTCGACCCGGCGCTCGGCCAGATAGGTGGCCAGCTCCTGGTCGCGGCGCTTGGCCTTGTCCAGGGTGGCGATGGCCTGCTGGGCCTGCATGCGCTCGAAGGCGGCCAGCTCGGCGGTATCAGGGTTGGCCTGGATGTTCATCAGGCGCTGGGTCAGCTGGCCGACCATCGGGTTGTCGGCGGCGCTGGCCAGGGCCGGCAGGGCCAGCGCGGTGGCCAAGGCCAGAGCGGGGATCGACTTCATCGGCGGTCCTCCCCGGTCGACAGCTGGCGCTGCAGCTGGTTGACCTCGTTGCGGCGAAGCTGCAGCTGGGCGCTGGCGGTGGCTTCCTCGCTGCGGGCGCGGGCCAGGTCGGCATCGGCAGCGGCACGCAGGGCCAGTGCCGGGGCGTTCCTGCGCTCGCGGCGGTCGCCGGCGGCGCGCTGGGCCTGCTCCAGGCCCTGGCGGGCCAGACCGATCAGGTCCGGGGCGTACTGGTCGGCGTCGGCCTGGGTGGCCTTGTCCACCGCCTGGCGGGCCTGGGCCAGTTCCATCGCGCCATCCTGCGCCCAGACAGGGGCAGAGAGTGCGAATGCAAACGCCATCACATACAGGCTGTGGCGCATTCGTGCGAAGCTAAGTCGTTTCATTGGGGAGGCCGTACCGGTTGTCGGTTCACGGCCATTGTCGTCAAGCCGACACCGTGCTTGCAACGGGCGCCGGCAGTTTCGTTGGGGAAAATTCGCAATGGATATCGGCTACTTCCTGAAGCTGATGACCGAAAAGAACGCTTCGGACATGTTCTTGACCACCGGTGCGCCGGTCTACATCAAGATCGAGGGCAAGCTGTACCCGCTGGGCAACACCGGCCTGCCGCCGGGCATGGTGAAGAAAATCGCCTATTCGCTGATGGACGAGGGCCAGGTTCCCCAGTTCGAACGCGAGCTGGAACTCAACATGGCCATCGCCCTGGCCGATGCCGGGCGCTTCCGTGTCAACGTGTTCAAGCAGCGGGGAGAGGTCGGCATGGTCATCCGCGCCATCCGCAGCCGGATTCCGAGCATCGAAGAGCTCAACCTGCCGCAGGTGCTGAAGGACGTCATCATGACCCCGCGTGGGCTGGTGCTGGTGGTGGGGTCCACCGGCTCGGGCAAGTCCACCTCGCTGGCGTCGATGATCGACCACCGCAACAGCACCACCACCGGTCACATCCTCACCATCGAGGATCCGATCGAGTACCTGCACAAGCACAAGATGTCCATCGTCAACCAGCGTGAGGTCGGCCTGGACACCCATGCCTTCCACAATGCGCTGAAGAACGCGATGCGTGAGGCGCCGGACGTGATCCTGATCGGCGAGATCCTGGATGCGGAAACGATGGAGGCGGCCATCGCCTTTGCCGAGACCGGCCACCTGTGCCTGGCCACCCTGCACTCCAACAACGCCGACCAGACCATCGAGCGCATCCTCAACTTCTTCCCGGAATGCGCACACAAGAACGTGCTGATGAATCTGGCGCTGAACCTGCGTGCGGTGATCAGCCAACGCCTGGTGAAGAACAAGGAGGGCCGTCGCCTTCCAGCCACCGAGGTGCTGATCAACACGCCGATGATCCGCGACCTGCTGCGCCGTGGGCAGGTGCACGAGATCAAGGCGGCCATGGAGGCCTCGCTGGAAGAAGGCATGGAAAGCTTCGACCAGTGCCTGTTCCGGCTGGCCAAGGCCGGGGTGATCGAGCAGGAGGAAGCGCTGCGCGCGGCCGACTCGCGTGATGGCCTGGCCCTGAAGTTCCGCCTGTCCGAGGGCGGCAGCGGCGAACACGACCCGTACGCGGATTTCTCCTCGCCCACCCAGCCCAGCATCACCCACGGCTTCTGAGCCGCAAAAAAGGGGACGGAGGGGATTAAGTCGTTTGTGCACAAACGACTTAATCCCCTCCGTCCCCTTTTTTCTGAAGGGTTCAGAGGCCGTCTCATCCAATGAGACCGCCTGTCCGTAGGTTTCCTCAATGGAAACCATCCGCAAGCTGGCCATCCTGGCCGATGCCGCCAAGTACGATGCCTCCTGCGCTTCAAGCGGCGCGGGCAAGCGCGACTCGCGCGCCAGCGGCGGTATCGGCAGCACCGAAGGCATGGGCATCTGCCATAGCTACACGCCGGATGGCCGCTGCGTGTCGCTGCTGAAGATCCTGCTGACCAATTTCTGTGTGTACGACTGCGCCTACTGCGTGAACCGGGTCTCCAGCAACGTGCCGCGGGCGCGCTTCAGCGTGGACGAAGTGGTCGCGCTGACCCTGGATTTCTACAAGCGCAATTACATCGAGGGTCTGTTCCTTTCCAGTGGCATCATCCGCAATGCCGACTACACCATGGAGCAGATGGTGGAAGTGGCGCGGCAGCTGCGCGAGGAACACCGCTACGCCGGTTACATTCACCTCAAGACCATTCCCGAGGCCTCGCCCGAGCTGCTGGCCAGTGCCGGGCGCTATGCCGACCGCCTGTCCATCAATGTGGAACTGCCGACCGAGGCCGGCCTGAGCGCGCTGGCACCGGAAAAGACCGTGCATTCGATCCGCGGCGCGATGGGCGAGCTGCGTTGGCGCATCGAGGAGGCCAAGGAGGCGCGCAAGGCACCGGCCGTGGTCGCGCCACTGGCCACCCGCAGTGCACGCCCGCGCCCTCCCCGCTTCGCTCCGGCCGGGCAGAGCACGCAGATGATCGTCGGCGCCGACGGTGCCAACGACCAGCAGATCCTGGCCAGTGCCGACGCGCTGTATGGCAACTACCGTATGCGCCGGGTGTATTACTCGGCCTTCAGCCCCATTCCCGATGCCAGCCGCCAGCTGCCGCTGCAGCCGCCCCCGCTGCAGCGCGAGCATCGCCTGTACCAGGCCGACTGGCTGCTGCGCTTCTACGGTTACGGCGTGGAGGAAATCACCGATACCACCCAGGATGGCATGCTGGACCTGGACATCGACCCGAAGATGGCCTGGGCGATCCGCCACCCCGAGCGCTTCCCGGTGGATCTGAACCGCGCGCCGAAGGAACTGCTGCTGCGCGTGCCCGGGCTGGGCGTGCGCAACGTGAAGCGGGTGCTGATGGCACGCCGGCACGGCCGCCTGCGGGTGGCCGACGTGGCCCGGCTGAAGGCACCGATGAGCAAGCTGCTGCCGTTCGTGCTGCTGGCCGACCACCATCCGCGCAAGGCGCTGGATGATCCAGCGGCGTTGCGCGCGCAGCTGGCCCCGCCACCGCGCCAGGGCTCGTTGTTCGATGCGCCACCTGCAGCCTGACGCGCAGCGCTGGTCGCTGCGGGTGGACCCGCCATGGTCGCTGGAGGCCTGGCGCGACGCTGCGCGCGAGGCGCTGCTGCGCGACGTGGCACCGGCGCAGCTGGACTGGCAGGAAGGTGCTGACGCCTCACTGCTGGATGCGCCGGCCGTGCAGGGTGCGCCTCTGCCCGCCGACGCCAGCGTTCCCAGCGTCCCGCGCGATTTCATGGAACTGGCTTCGACCTGCCTGTGCCATCGCGAGCCGCAGCGGCTGGCCCTGCTGTACCGGCTGCTGTGGCGCATCGCCCACGGCGAACGCAGCGTGCTGTCCAACCCGGCCGACGCCGATGTGCTGCGGGCGATGGCCTTGGCCCAGGCGGTGCGCCGCGATGCCCACAAGATGAAGGCGTTCGTGCGCTTCCGCGAAGTGCCCGGCCAGACCGATGCCTTCATCGCGTGGTTCGAGCCCGACCACCACATTGTCGAGCGGGTCGCGCCGTTCTTTGCGCGCCGCTTTGCCGGCATGCGCTGGGCCATCCTCACCCCCGGCCGCAGTGTGCACTGGGATGGCCAGGCCCTGGCCTTCGGACCCGGCGGCCGCCGCGAGGAGGCCCCGGCCGAAGATGCACGCGAGTCGCTGTGGCAGACCTACTACGCCAGCATCTTCAATCCAGCCCGCTTGAACACCCGGATGATGCTGCAGGAGATGCCGGCGCGGTACTGGCGCCACCTGCCCGAAGCGCAGCTGCTGCCGGGGCTGGTGCGCGACGCAGCCGATCGCGTGCAGGAGATGCACGACCGGCCGGCGCAGGCACCGCAACGGAAGATCCCGCAACGGCCTGCAGCCGAAGGTGCCGGGCGTGCGCCGGGCAGCCTGGATGCGCTGCGCCAGCAGGCGGCCGGCTGCCGCCAGTGCCCATTGTGGGAACCGGCCACCCAGGTGGTGTTCGGCCAAGGGCCGGCCGATGCCCGGGTGATGGTGATCGGTGAGCAGCCCGGTGATACCGAGGATCTGTGCGGCCGCCCCTTCTCTGGACCGGCCGGGCAGCTGCTGGACCGTGCACTGGCCGAGCTGGGCATTGATCGGGCCACCTTGTACCTGACCAATGCGGTCAAGCACTTCCACCACGAGCGACGCGGCAAGGTGCGGCTGCACAAGCGTCCCGAAAGCCGCCATGTGCGGGCGTGCCAGCCGTGGCTGCTGGGCGAGATCGCGCGGGTGCGGCCACAGGTGATCGTCTGCCTGGGCGCGACTGCCGCCGCGTCGGTATTTGGTGCGGGCTTCCAGCTGTCACACGACCGCGGTCGCTGGCACACGCTGGAAGATGGCACCCGCGGCTACGCCACCGTGCACCCGGCATGGGTGCTGCGACAGGCGGACGATGCAAGGCGCGAGGACGCTTACCGGCTGTTCCGTGATGACCTGGCCCAGCTGCACGAAAAAGGGGACGGAGGGGATTAAGTCGTTTGTGCACAAACGACTTAATCCCCTCCGTCCCCTTTTTCGGTCAGGCGGCGTCGGGTTGGTTTTCCGGGCGGGCGCGGTCGAAGGCGTCCAGCGCCTGGCACGCTGCTTCGATACGGCGCAGGGTCGGGTAAGGCGTCAGATCCAGTCCAAAGCGGTGTGCGTTGTACAACTGCGGCAACAGGCAGATGTCGGCCAGGCCGGGACGGTCGCCATGGCAGAAGCTGCCGGTGTCGGCGCTGCCGGCGAGCATCGACTCCATGGCCGCAAAGCCTTCGGCCATCCAGTGCAGGGTCCACTGGGTGCGTGCATCGGCCGGTACCTGCAGGCTGCGTTCGAGGTACTGCATCACCCGCAGGTTGTTGATCGGGTGGATGTCGCAGGCCACCAGCTGGGCCAGCGCCCGTACCCGCGCACGACCGACCGCATCGACCGGCAGCAACGGTACCTGCGGGAAGCGCTCATCGAGGTATTCGAGGATTGCCAACGACTGGGTGAACGCATGCCCTTCATGCAGCAGGGTGGGAACCAGCTGCTGCGGGTTGAGCGCGGCATAGGCTTCGGCATGCTGCTCGCCGCCATCGCGTACCAGGTGCACCGGCCACCCCTCCCAGACCAGGCCCTTCAGCTCCAGCCCGATGCGTACGCGGTAGGCGGCGCTGGATCGCCAGTAGGTGTACAGCACGAGGCCGTCGTCGACCCGGATCTCCATCGCCGCCTCCATGCTCAGGGCTGGGCCGCCTGTTCGATGCGCTGCTCGATCGCACCGAAGATGCTGTTGCCTGCGGCGTCGAGCATCTCGATGCGCACCACGTCGCCAAAGGACATGAACGGTGTGCTGGGCTTGCCGTCGCGCAGGGTTTCCACGGTGCGCTGTTCAGCGAAGCAGGAGGCGCCCTTGCTGGTGTCCTCGTTGGCGATGGTGCCCGAGCCGACGATGGTGCCTGCGCCCAACGGACGGGTCCTGGCCGCATGGGCGACCAGCTGGGCGAAGTTGAACTGCATGTCCACGCCCGCTTCCGGCGCGCCGAACCACTGCCCGTTGATGTGGGTCAGCAGCGGCAGGTGCACCTTGCTGTCCTGCCAGGCCGCGCCCAGCTCATCGGGGGTGACGAACACCGGCGACAGCGCCGAGCGCGGCTTGGACTGCAGGAAGCCGAAGCCCTTGGCCAGTTCGCCGGGAATCAGGTTGCGCAGCGACACATCGTTGACCAGGCCGACCAGCTGGATGTGGCCGGCGGCCTGTTCCGGGGTGGCGGCCATCGGCACGTCGTCGGTTATGACCACGATCTCGGCTTCCAGGTCGATGCCGTACGCCTCACTGACCACCTTGACCGCATCGCGCGGGCCATGGAAGCCGGCGCTGGTGGCCTGGTACATCAGCGGGTCGGTGTAGAAGCTTTCCGGCACCTCGGCACCACGGGCGCGGCGCACGCGCTCGACGTGCGGCAGGTAGGCGCTGCCATCGACGAATTCATAGGCGCGCGGCATCGGCGCGGCCAAGGCCTGCGGGTCGAGGTCGAACACGCCATCGGCGTCGCCGGCGTTCAACGATTCATACAGCGCGTTCAGGCGCGGGGCGATGTGGCTCCAGTCTTCCAGGGCCTGCTGCAGGGTGGCGGCAATGCCGGTGGCGCGGACGCCGTGGCGCAGGTCACGCGAGACGACGATGAGGGTGCCGTCGCGGCCGCCTTCCTTCAAAGAACCAAGCTTCATGGGTGGGTGTCCGGAGTCGTGGGCAAACAAGTTTCAAGTGTAATCAAATGCGCGATGTAGCCAAGCTGCAGCGCGGCATCGGGCCACCCTACCGTAGTGGGGGGTTCGGCAGGGCTGCGCCCTGCACCTGCTCAAGGCAACTTCAACTTCAAAAGCCAGAGCGGCATTCCGTGGGATGGCGGGGCACTGTGGATTTGCGGGGACGGCGCAAGTACGTCCATGTAGCCTTGGTCGCGGCATCCATGCCGCTCACACCCCGCAAACCCACAGTGCCCCGCCTTCGACAGTTGGTCGGTGGCTGTTGGTGGGTGCCGACCGTTGGTCGGCACATCTATCGGATATCGACATGAATCTGGGGTCAGACCCCGTGCCGACCAACGGTCGGCACCCACCAACACCAGCTGGCACCCACAGCCGCGGGAAACTGTCGAAGGCGGGGTGGGTCCGGTGGCAGGGGCGTGA